>JAZDKD010000279.1:0-12671 GCA_043803345.1 Pseudomonadota bacterium | reverse complement strand
ATATAGGGGCTGAATTTTAGGCTGTTCTCCAACTCCGACGGCGCAATGTTTTTTCCACCAGCGGTGATAATTATATCCTTCTTCCTGTCCGTTATCTTCAAGTGCCCGTCGTCATCCAATTCGCCCACATCCCCTGTGTGGAGCCATCCGTCGATTACAACGTCTCTGGTCGCTTCCGGGGCTCCGTAATAACCGGCGAAAACGGAATCCCCTCTCTGGAGGATCTCTCCATCTTCCGCCAGCTTGATTTCTACTCCGGGTATAGGTTTCCCTACACCGCCAATCTTGATTTCTCCGTCTCTTGGCATGAACGAAATACCACTCATTTCAGTCATACCGTAGCATTCGCGCACGGGCACGCCTATAGCATGGTAGAATCTCATCAGATCCGGTGATAATGGAGCCGCTCCACTGACAAAAATACGGGCGTCCAGAAGCCCCAGATGGTTTCGCAAAGGTCTAAAGAGAAGTAAGTACGCCATCCCGTATAGGGCTTTCCAATGGAGTGGAATCGGTCTCTTTTTTAACTTGAACTCGGAAACCTTCATGCCGACTGGAAACATGGCGCTGAAGATCCATCGTTTGAAAAATATTGAATCCTGAACCTTTATCATGACATTGGAGTGCATCTTCTCCCATATACGGGGAACATTGAGAAAGGCTGTAGGTGAAATCTCGGTTAGATCCTCCTGAAGAGTCGCTACACTCTCGGCAAAATTAACAGTGCATCCAGCCCACATGGGGAAAATCAGCGAAAACATTCGCTCCGCTATGTGACAAAGCGGCAATGCGGAAACAAAGGAGTCCGTGTAACGGAAGTTCAGGACCTCGGCAAGGCCTCGAATCATCGCTATCATGTTCTTGTGTGTAATCATGGCGCCTTTCGGCTGCCCCGTGGTTCCGGAAGTATAAACTATAATGGCTGGATCATCAGGCCTGGTCCCACTTACCATTTGCTCGAACAAGTGAGGTTCTCTTGTGTTGATTTCGAAGCCTAGGGACTCAACATCCTTGAAACTTGTGACCATCGTATCCCTGTATCTGCGAAGCCCCTTCATATCCACGACTACGATCTTCTTCAACCTTGGAAGACTGTCTTTGACCTCGAGGATCTTGTCGACCTGTTCCTGGTCCTTGGCCACGATAAAGCTGGATTCTGAGTTTTCCAGGATATACCGAACCTGGGACGCGACATCCGTGGGATATATACCAACTGTGACGGCCGAAGAACTCTGCGTCGCCAGATCCGCATAAAGCCATTCCCGACAGTTGTCCCCTAAGATCGACAGTTTGTCGCCTTTCTCCAATCCGAGTTTCTTGAGGCCCAGAGCGAAATAGCATACATGGTTCCAGTACTCATCCCAAGTGGTGCGTTGCCAGATCCCCAGGTCCTTTTCTCTGAGCGCCACCCTGTCGGAATACAGTTTGCTGTTTCTCGCCAAGAGCTTTGGTATGGTGTCGAGTTCCATGATCGACCCTTTCACACTGACGTCCTACTGTCCCAGATAGGCTGCAATCACTTTCGGATTTGATTGTACCTCTAACGGTGTTCCTTCGCCGATTTTGGATCCGAAGTCCAGAACCGTGACCGCGTCCGCAATATCCATTACCACTCCCATATCATGTTCCACCATTATAATGGTGATCCCCATTTCCTCTTTTATATCGAGCACAAAACGGGCGATATCCTCCGTTTCCTCCACATTCATCCCGGCCACCGGTTCATCAAGCAAAAGGATCTTAGGTTTCATTGCCAGCGCCCGGCCAAATTCTACCCGTTTCTGAATTCCGTATGGAAGAGAGCCCACCGTTTTTTTGCGGACTTTCTCAATCTCAAGAAAATCAATAATTCTCTCTACCTGAAGCCTACTCTCCTCCTCCTGTCTCAAGGCTTTGCCGAAGAAGAGCGAGCATGACAGAATACCAGAAGTCATGTGGGTATGGCAGCCCAGCATCAGGTTGTCTATCACGCTCATGTTGGCAAATAGTTCTATGTTCTGAAATGTGCGGGCAATTCCCTTTTCAGCAATCTCGTTGGGTTTAAGATGGGAAATATTCTCGCCCCTAAGGAGTATTTCACCCAACGTTGGATGATAGACACCGCTGATGCAGTTAAAAAGAGATGTCTTCCCGGCCCCGTTAGGGCCAATCACAGCATGCAATTCCCCTTCCCTGACGGTCATGTCTAGTGCGGTAAGGGCTATAATCCCACCAAAACGCAGCGAAAGGTTTTTGATCTCAAGTAGTTCCATTATCACCGAATTCCGTTAAGACAACCAGCGTTTGCGTCGTTTATAGTGTTTAACACCAGCGTAACTTTTTCTCTCTTGGTCGTCGCTCACGCCTAGGTAAAATTCCTTGACATCGTCGTTTTCGAGTAAACTCTCACTAGGTCCATCCAGAACCATTTTACCGCCCTCCATGATGTACCCGTATTGCGCAAAATTAAGGGCAACAAGCGCGTTCTGTTCCACAAGCAATATCGATGTCTTCCGTTCACTGTTAATGCGCTTGAGTATGTCGAAAATCTCCTTTACCAGCATCGGCGCAAGTCCAAGTGATGGTTCGTCGAGCATGAGCAAATTAGGACGCGACATCAAAGCTCTCCCAATCGCCAGCATCTGCTGCTCCCCACCGCTCAAAAGGACCGCTTGCTGCTTGTAACGGCGACGAAGGTTGGGGAAATACTCCATCACCATCTCGAGATCCTGCTTTGCGCCATCACGGTCTCTGCGGGTGTGCGCTCCAATCCATAGATTTTCAACCACGTTCAGATCTGAGAAAACACGTCTACCTTCTGGAACAAGACAAATTCCCATCCTTACTATGGCGTCAGGATCGTGAGTCGCGATGGATCGACCCTTAAATTCAATGTCCCCCTCTGAAAGTTCACCATTCTGAAACCTGAGTATGCCGCAAATGGTTTTGAGCGTAGTAGTCTTACCTGCGGCGTTCGCTCCCAGCAGCGCGACAACTTTCCCATCGGCAACTTCCAGTGAGATCCCTTTCAAGACCATGATCACGTTATTATAAACTACCTGGATATTGTTTACCTTGAGCATGAATAGCGCTCTCCATCTCTAAGAAGAGAAAAACATGCGACGCCTATTGCGTGCAAAGAACTCAAGCCCGGGCCCAACGAACTGAATCTGGGTCAACTTTCCGTCTTCGTCTAAATCCTTTCCAAAACTACGGCAAAGCCCATGCCGCCGCCAGCGCAGAGGGAAGCGACGCCCAGATTCAAATTATCTGCGAGCATGCCGTGGAAAAGCGTGACAATTAGCCTACATCCAGTTGCCCCTACCGGATGACCTAGCGCAATTCCGCTTCCGTAAGGGTTGGTTTTGTCGCGATCTAGTCCAAGTTCCCGTTCGCACGCTAAATATTGAGCTGCAAAGGCTTCATTGATTTCGAAGCGATCTATGTCCCCAAGTTCAAGCTTCGACGCCTTGAGTGCGCCCCTTATGGCCGGCACAGGTCCTATGCCCATGATATTCGGATCAACCCCTACCACACTGTATCCCTTGATCTGCATCAATGGTTGGAGCCCTATTTCTTTGGCCTTCTCGAGGGTAGTAACAATGACGGCGGCGGCGGCATCGTTCATCCCGCACGCATTGCCGGCTGTCACAGTGCCGTCCTTCTTGAATGCCGGAGGAAGCTTGGCAAGTTGCTCCAGCGTCAGAATAGGCCTAACGTGTTCATCACTATCGAATAAGAATTGTTCTTTCTTGGATCTCGTCACCGGGACAGGAATGATTTCCGATTTGAACCTGCCCTCCTGAATGGCTCTTGCGGCTCTATGATGGCTTAAAAGCGCAAATTCATCCTGTTCCTGACGGGAAATATCGTGCTTTTCCGCAAGGTTCTCGGCTGTAAGTCCCATGCCCACTCCGATGGGGTGCTCTTGCATGCCTTTCCAAAGAAGATCATAAGCCTGAAGATGCCGAATACGCTGGCCCCATCGAGCGGATTCCATTATATAGGGTGCATTGCTCATACTTTCGACACCCCCTGCCAGAGCGATATCGACTTCACCGCAATGAACAGCCTGAACAGCGCTTATCACTGCCTGCATGGAAGAACCGCAAGTGGAGTTGATGGTGAATCCCGGCACACCAACTGGAATACCGGTCCGATAGGCGGAAATTCGCGCTATATTCTGGTCCAAGGGAGCAAAACAGTTACCGAAGATGACTTTACCGATGGGTAAAATCTCGCCTGTCGCTTTTACGGCCTTATCCATGACCAGTTGAGCCAGGTCAGCGGCAGGCACGGCTTTCAGCGTGCCTCCAAAATCACCCAAAGGGGTTCTATAGGCATTTGCCAGGACAATTCTATTCATGGCTTATCAACCTCCTGCCTGATTCAACGGTAACAACAGCGGTTTTGAGAGATGATCAAACATCGACCAACAGAGGCTTCTCCTCTCAGAATCCTATAAGATCTCTGGGATTACCCCCTTTTGAACCAGTGTAATCGTAAAATCCCCGTCCCGACTTGACTCCCAGATCTCCCAGTGAAACCAGCCTCTTAAGCAGTGGGGGTGGAGAGTACCGTGACTCGCGATATTCATCAAATAATATGTTACCGGCTTTGAAAAGAGTATCCAGGCCGATCAGGTCCGATAGCGCCAAAGGACCCATTGGATGACCGCACCCGTAACGCATCCCGCTGTCGATATCACTTACCGAGGCAAGCCCCGCTGAAAGGGCCCGAATCGCATCAAACAAATATGGTGTCAGGAGGTAGTTGACGAGGAATCCAGCTTGGTCTCGCACCTGCACGGGTCTTTTATCCAAAGATATCACAAAATCAAGAGCGCGATTGATAGCGTCTTCGGATGTCACGGCCGTCCTCACAACCTCAACTAGCTTCATTACCGGCACGGGATTGAAGAAATGCAGTCCAAGAAATCTGTCAGAGCGCTTGAGACCAGAGCAAAGACCAGTGATGTCCAGAGTCGAAGTATTGCTTGCAAACACTGTCTTTTCGGCACAGATCACGTCTAATTTCTCAAAAATGGCCCTCTTGGAATTATAATCCTCATAAACGGCCTCAATTATCAGGTCACAATCGCTCATTGCCTCAAGATCAGATGAACCATTTATCCTAGAAAGAATGGTCTCCGGAACAGTTTCCGGGGAAATGCCTTTTTCGACCATCCGTTGCAAAGAAGAAGCAATCCGCGCGATTGAACGATCCACCAAATTTTTTTCCGAGTCCAGGGCCACTACATCGTAATCGGCCATTGCGGCCACCTGTGCTATGCCTGTCCCCATTAAGCCCAATCCAACAACGCCTATGACTTTAAATCCCGCCACTGGTACCATTTTATGCGCCTTCGCTTGGATTCGATCGCATTTGTTCAATCGTTTTCTCAACCGAGATTTCCTCTCTTACTAGGCCGTGAAGAAAAACCTCTCGGAATGTTCTGACATAAAGCTCTCCGTCCAGATGGTATCTGTTGAGAACCCACTGATGGAGCACCCCGTCATGAAGCGCCATGAAGGTCAAAGCCGCAACGTCAGGGTCAAGATTTTTCTTGAAAAGTCCCTGTCGTATTCCCTGGCTGATTATCTCACTGATTACCTTGCGGTATTCAAGGTAGGTACCTTTGAGCGCGGGTTCAAAATCCACGTCCGCGTTAAGTTCCGTAGTAAGAAATGTCAGGAATACGCATAAATGCTGGTTTTCCTGCGCAAACCTCGAATTGAAGCTGATGACGTCATGAATCCGATTTAAAGCGTTGCCGGAACTTTGCTTGAGTGTGTCAAGCATGCCTCCTATAAAACGGGACTTGAATTCGTCAATAATCCTTAGAAGAAGATCCCCTTTGCCGCTGAAATGGGAATAGAGCGCCCCTTTTGTAAGGCCGGCCTTTGCAGTGATCTCGTGAACGGATGTGCCGTGGTATCCCTTTCGGACAAATATCTCGAGAGCAGCCTGAATGATTTTGTTTTCGGTGTCGCCGCGTCGCTTCATGTTCAGATGATACCCCAATACTGACCGATTGGTATTCAAAACTTTAATGTGTCGACTGTGGTTTTGTCAAGATGTTTTGGCGATGCCGCTCGATCATTGGCTTTCATTCAAGTTAACTAACTAATATTCCTTTCGATTAAGTGACATAAATATGCCTGTTTCTATTGTGACGGACAATTTGCCGATACATGCGGTTTTTTCTTGACAATTGTCGGCGCCAAGCAACAATAAATGATCGTTTAGTATCTTAAGTCGTTTAGATTCACGATAGGAGGTTTCTGATGGACTACTCGCTCTCTGATGAACAGAAACAAATAGTGGAGGCCGCTCGAAAATTCGCGCTTAAAGAGTTCCCAAAAATCGCCAGAGAATGCGATAGAGAAGAAAAGTTTCCGAAAGACATTTGGCAAAAAGCAGGCGAACTTGGTTTTATGGGCATCTTTACCTCCCCGGAATATGGCGGATTAGGCCTCGGGTGCCTCGAGCACGCCATGGTCATGGAAGAATTCTGGCGGGTAGACCCTGGCGTCGGAAACATCCTCCTGGCTGTTTTCGGCGCTGAAATCCTGGGAAGCTTCGGCACTCCGGACCAGAAGGAAAAATATTTGAGGCCCGTTGCAGAAGGTAAGGCCATTGTTGGATGCGCGATCACGGAACCCAATGCGGGAAGCGACATCTTTGGAGTAAGGACGCGTGCGGTCAGAACAGACAAGGGCTATGTCATCAACGGCGGCAAGCAGTTTATAACGAATGGTAGCGTAGCCGATTTCCTGTTAGTTTTTTGTCTTACAAACCCCGACGCTGGGAAGCCGGCGGAGCGCTTCAGCTTCCTAGTAGTTGAAAGAGGTCTTAAAGGTTTCACCGCTAACAAACTCAAGGGTAAAATGGGCATTAGAGCTTCAGACACAGCGGAACTCGCGTTCGATGACGTTGAAGTGCCCATAGAGAATCTTATTGGAGGCACAGAAGGAAATGGCTTTATCCAGGTCATGCGCCTGTTCAACATCAACCGCATGGTGGCCTCGGCCCAAGGAGTTGGTGTGGCGCAGGGAGCCATGGACAAGGCCGTAGCTTATATTCGGGAGCGGACTCAGTTTGGCGCTCCTCTTGCCTCATTTCAGGGACTTCAGTTCAAAATAGCCGAGATGGACGCTCGCGTGGAAAGCGCTCGTCAACTTTACCATAAGGCGGCCTGGCTCATGGATCATGGGCAAGTGGATCGGAAGCTTGTTTCCATAGCCAAGTTAGTCGCGGGCGAAACAGCAGTGCGCGTCACCGATGAAGCGCTTCAGTTGCACGGCGGCTACGGATACATGGATGAATACGACGTGGAAAGATTTTATAGGGACGCCAAAATAGTCGAAATTTACGAAGGAACCAAAGAAATCGAAAAAATAACAATCGCCAGAGAAATTTTGGGTAGAACCTGAGAACACGCCGCACCGTCTTTCATTGCGGCCTTTCAGATATTGAGGAGGCGCTATTATGACTCTATTGAAGACAGGAGACAAGGCCCCGGACTTTTCATTAGCCGATCAGAACGGCGCCACCGTGAAATTGTCCCAATTCAAGGGTCAAAAATTGCTGGTTTATTTCTATCCCAAGGCTGACACATCCGGTTGCACTAAACAGGCTTGCAATGTTCGTGACGCGGCCCCCGACTTCAATGGCTTAAATGTGGCGGCCATGGGCATCAGCCCCGACAAACCGGACAAGCAGAAAAAATTCGACGCAAAATACTCTCTAGGTTTCCCTTTACTTTCCGATGTTGATAACGCCGTGGCAAAGGCTTTCGGCGCTTGGGGCGAGAAAAAGATGTACGGAAAGACTTATGAAGGTATTATCAGGTCCGCTTTCCTTATAGATGAAAATGGCGTTATATTGAACGCATGGTACAAAGTGAGCCCCGCGGACACGGCTTCCAATGTTTTGAAAGCTCTTTCATAGTTTCACTGGCGCCGCTTTGCTTAATCTAATCATACGGGATCGGTAGGCGTTATCTCTTGAAATTCGTTGATCAGGCTAAAATCAAGGTTATATCAGGCAAAGGCGGCAACGGGTGCATAAGCTTCCGCAGGGAAGCGTTTGTTCCAAAAGGCGGCCCCGATGGCGGCGACGGTGGTAGGGGCGGCGACATAGTCATTCGCGCCGATGAATCCCTGAATACTCTTCTCGACCTCCAGTATCAGCAATTATACAAGGCCGGGAAGGGCGCTGACGGAATGGGGAAAAACAAAACCGGTCGGTCAGCGGAAGACCTTATAATAAATGTTCCACCGGGGACCCAGATATTTGACTTAGAAACCAATGAGCTTATTGCGGACCTTGATGACCCTCAAAGTTCGGTTATTGTCGCCAAAGGAGGCCGTGGTGGCCAGGGTAACGCCAGGTTCGCCACTGCCCGCAACCAGGCCCCGAGGCGCGCCCAGCCGGGTGGACCGGCCCAGGAACTCGAACTTCGCCTCGAACTAAAGCTCATTGCGGATGTCGGTCTTGTGGGGCTGCCAAACAGCGGCAAATCGACCCTCATATCCCGTGTCAGTAACGCAAGGCCCAAGATTGCCGATTATCCATTTACCACTAAAGTTCCAGGACTTGGAGTTGTCCGTGCGCCTGATGGCCGTGATTTTGTCATGGCGGATATCCCGGGCCTGATTGAGGGGGCGCATGAAGGGGCCGGTATGGGGGACCGATTCCTCAGACATATTGAAAGGACGAGTATCCTCCTGCATCTTCTTGATCCGTCGCCTCTTGAGGAGCCATCCGCAATTGAGAGGTTCAGGGTAATTATGTCCGAACTCGATTCTTACAGCTCTGAAGTATCTTCCAGACCAATGATCGTCGTCCTCACCAAGATGGACATCACAGAGAACAGGCCCGCGGCTGAAGAGCTTTCCAAATTTATTGAAGAACAGAGCTTGCCTGTCCAAAAGATTTCAGCCATATCTGGAGAAGGAGTCAGGGAACTGCTTCTTAAGGTTTCAAAATTGCTCAGTGTCTCTGGTCCTCAAAAATGAACTGCCCCGAAACAAGATCAAACATCATCTCCCATGTCCGCAGGGTCGTCGTAAAACTCGGCTCCAGCGTCGTTACAACTCAAAACGGCCTGGACCGGAAGATCATAAAGGGGCTTGCGGATGAAATATGCGCTTACAGGAACAAGGGAAAAGAATTCATCATAGTTTCCTCGGGCGCCGTAGCCACGGGTGTCAGGCGCATGCAGCTCAAAGAAGGCGCCAGGACGATACCCCAGAAGCAGGCGGCGGCGGCTGTTGGACAGAGTAGGCTTATGGCCGCGTACGACGAGGCTTTTTCTTTGCATGGGGCCCGTGTCGGCCAGATGTTGCTTACCCGTGACGACCTTTCGCATCGACGCCGCTATCTCAACGCGAGAAACACCCTGATGACACTGTTATCATGGGGAGTAACACCCATAATCAACGAAAATGACACCGTCGTCGTTGATGAGATCAAGCTGGGCGACAATGACAACCTGTCAGCGCTCGTGGCCGTGCTCGCCTCCGCGGACCTCCTGTTGACTCTCACGGACATGGAAGGGTTTATGGACTGCGACCCGCGGATAAACTCCGACGCATGTCTCATCGAGGTAATTGACGACATCACACCTGAGATCTGCTGCCAGGCGGGCGGTTCGACCTCATTGGTCGGTCGTGGAGGCATGGCTTCCAAGCTGGAAGCGGCGACCAAGGTACGCATGTCCGGCATTCCCATGATTATCGCCAAAGGCAAGACACCGAACCTGATAAGCCGTATCCTTGAAGGTGAACCGATAGGGACGCTGGTTCTGCCGGCCAAAGAGAAGATATCGGCCCGAAAGCACTGGATAAGGTACAATCTTCAGCCCGAAGGGGTCCTGCATGTGGACAATGGCGCCGTAAGAGCCATCAAGGCAAGTGGAAAAAGCTTGCTGCCGATTGGCGTCACCAGAATTGAAGGCGAATTCGAAGATGGATCAGCGGTAAGCGTTATGGGGCCTGAAGGTATGGAGCTGGCCGTCGGGCTCTCAAATTACTCGTCGGACGAACTGCGGAAGATCATTGGGAGACAAACGCCGGAGATTGACTGGATTCTGGGTTATAGACGCAATGATGAGGCAGTGCACGCGGACAACCTTGTCGTCCTGTAATACCGTTTTGTGACGGGCAAGCAACATTGCGGCATGACTGTGGGCCTGAACGAAGATCTGACGGCCTCGCGACACTCGTAGTGAAGGGCCATGCGGCATGCCAGCGCAGGCACAGCGCCTGTTCAAAAGTGAATCACTATAACGCCAGGCTTTAATTGACACATTAGTCGATAAACTGTAAAATGTCATAAGTTGGGGAGGGAAATCCTTAGATTTAGGAAGGATTTTCATCCCTATGGGTTTGACATGTCAAAGCCATATCGCCCGCCGCGATGTTTCATGGGCTGTTAACAGCATTGTTTCAAGATTTATTGGAGCATTCTGTCTTTTCGCGCTCGTAACTACCCTGGGTTCCTGCTCATTAGTATCCTACTCAAAGGTTGTCCGGCATTACATGGACATCCCGGAACTCGCGGCAAAACGTCTGGTAACAGATGAAAAGGGGGAAGTTCCATACCAGCGTTACAGGGTAGATCCTTGGAATGACGATTTTAAATACGTTTGGGTGGTTGGGAATTACGATTTCCGCAAATATGACAAACTTGAACTGATACTTTATTTCCACGGCATGGGTTCCAGGGATTACTACACAGCGTTCCGCAAGGAGATCAACGCTCTCGCCGCCAAAAGACCGGACCGCCCGTTTTTGTTTGTAGGTTTTGTGGACACGCCTTTCGTATCGACGGCCAATCGTTCTAAGGGCCGTTGGAGTTCATTCGCGATCAAGGAGGGGGATTATCCTGAACTTCTTTTCAAGACAGTAAACACCATCTTCAAATCATTGAAAAAGACTTTCCCCAACATTAACAGGGATAAAACAACCATGACGCTCGCCGGATTTTCGGGCGGAGGTCGAGTCCTTGACGCGGTGGGGAACTGGCTTGCTAAAAGCCCCAAGGAAGACCCTTACGCTGAAATCTTCAGAACCCGGCTCTCCAAAATAGTCTATTTTGATTGCTGGTTTGACAAAGATGTTGTGGACACAATTCCCGCTCTTTTGGAAAGCAATCCCGGCATTAAAATTGTTGGCACGGTTCACATGAAGAAACCTTCTGAACTGGCCTCGATACTTGCCGACAGGTTCAAGATGAAGCGGCACAGGAAAACCAACGACCTTGTCGGCGCAAATGGCAGGATAGTCATATATCACGGGGACTCGCACTGGGACGCAATGATATCAAGGCTGGCTCAATCCCTTTAGAATCTAGATGACAGCTTTACAGGCCCTCAGTGTGTCCATAGACCTTGACCTCGCTCGCTGAAGGTCCTATTCGGCAGTTTATTAATCAATACAACATATTAGCCTTTTGCCATCCTTGACGCGGCAAGAGCGCTATGATATTAGAATCATTTAGAACCAGCAGTGTTGGCCGGAGGAAATTCAATGCCACAGGCAGAAGCGTTCCCTGTTGATGTAGACGGGGAATATTCCAGAACCATTGATTTTTTGTATAGTTTTGAGCGCTTCGGCATACTGCTTGGCCTTGAAAATATCTCGTCACTGCTTGCGGCCATTGGGAACCCTCAGGACCAGTTCAGGTCCGTTCATGTCGCCGGGAGCAACGGCAAAGGCTCGACTTCTTCCCTGATTGAAGCCATAGTTGCAGGTTCCGGATTGACCACAGCGCTCTACACTTCTCCCCATCTCAATGATTTTAGGGAACGTATGCGCATAAATGGCAAGTTTGTGTCAAAAGAAGACATTATCCGGTCAACTCAAAAGATATTACCCATTTATGACCACGAGAGGACTACTTTCTTCGAGTACACAACAGCCATAGCCTTTGACTGCATAGCCAAGGCAAAGCCTGATATTGGCATAATCGAGGTTGGTCTAGGCGGCAGGCTTGACGCGACCAACACGATTAAACCCATCGTGAGCGTAATCACGGACATCTCAAGGGAACATGAAGATTATCTCGGGCTTGGCATAAAGTCTGTGGCGACTGAGAAGGCGGGCATCATAAAGGCAAACACACCGGTGGTTACCGGAGCGAGCCGCAAGGACGCCCGTAAGGTTATAGTGGCCACGGCAGCGGAACTGAACTCCCCAGTATATGAATTTGGCCGTGAATTCCGAGGGACGAGGACTTCCCTGAACACCTTTGACTATAGGTCGAGCGGTCTGTCGTTGTCCGGACTGCGCCTTGCCATGACCGGCGCTCATCAGATCAAAAACGCTTCGCTGGCCGTACGTTCAGTCGAGGAACTTGTCAGGCGGGGTTACAAAATATCAAATGAGGCCATAAGGCAAGCGATTGAAACGACTCAGTTCCCCGGTCGTTTTGAACTGCTGAGGCGTCACCCGGACGTCATCATAGACGGGGCACACACACCGGAAGGCATGAGGCTGCTTAAAAGCGCTTTACTCAAACTTTATCCTTCTAAAAACATCTTTCTTTTACTCGGCATACTAAAAGACAAAAACGTCGACACTCTTGTCCGCACGATTGTTCCGATAGCGAAGAAAGTCGTTTGTGTGGCTCCTCATAGCGACAGAAGCCTTGAACCGGAAGCGCTTGCGCTCAAGGCTCGGGAT
>JAZDKD010000278.1:0-4969 GCA_043803345.1 Pseudomonadota bacterium | reverse complement strand
CCGCGTTCCCACCGCCCCTGGACTCGGTGTGGCATTGACGGAGGAGCTCATCGCCAAATACCGGTGAGCGAACCATCATCCTACCTTGACAGTAGATGGTTGAGTAATTTTACTCACTCATTGAGTAATATTCATTGCATCCTCTATTCGGTGGAATTCGAAATCTCCTACTGGCGGGAGGGTGCGCACGAGGTCGATTACGTGGTCGCCAGGGGACGGGACGTCTGGGCCATCGAGGTGAAGAGCGGCTGCAGCGGCAAGACCACAGACCTGACGCGCTTCCGCGACCGTTATCCCAAGGCGCGTGCGCTCCTCGTCGGGGGCCAGGGAATTCCTCTCGAAGCATTTTTCAGCAAGAACCCAGCATCCTGGTTGGTTTGACGGCGATATGTGCGATAAGGTTTATCTGTCTTTTCTGTACTTGCAGCAAACTAACCCCTTCAAATACAAAGGTGGAGGACGGATTGTCGGAGCAACTTATTGATAACGGGATGAAATGTGGCATTATTAGAGGTTGCTTTTCCCGATGATCGGGGGTATTTGTAACTTCCTGAAAGCAGTAAATCGCCAACCTTGGCGAAAATGCTTGCTTTCAATCGTCAATTAACAATGCTCGTTTCTTACATAATTATTATGAGACCTTTGCAGAACTGCATAGAACCAATAATATTGTCATTCCGGCAAAAGCCGGAATCCTGTATTATCGGGTATTTCCTGGATTCCGGGTCAAGCCCGGAATGACGAATTGAGGAGTTATGCAAAGGTCTCATAATATGTAGGAAGTGGACTGGCGGGTGTTCGCAGTCTGATGGACGGGCTTTGAGCCAATCGAGGAGGTGGAGATACCACAATGCAAGATCTCTGGCGCGAGTATCGCCTACGCTTTGAGGCGCGGGCTCCTTATCGGGATCTGGTCTGGAAAGTTTTGACCCAGAATTTCTTTCAACGTTACGTTAGTCAAGATGAGGTTGTGTTGGATTTGGGGTCTGGCTGGGGGGAGTTCATCAGGAACATCAAAGCTGGCAGTAAGTATGCGATGGACCTCAATCCCGACTCAGAGACGCGGGTCGGTCCGGGAGTGCAGTTCCTCCTCCAAGATTGCTCACAGGAGTGGGGAGTCTCCCCGAATAGCGTCGACCTCGTCTTCACCAGCAACTTTTTCGAGCACCTGCCGACGAAGGAGGCGTTGCGGAGGACTTTGGCCCAGGCGCTGCGGTGTCTCAAGCCCGGCGGCAGGTTGGTCTGCCTCGGGCCGAATATTAGGTTCTCGCCCGGTGTTTACTGGGACTTCTGGGACCACTATTTGCCTCTGTCGGACCGGACTCTGGTTGAAGGACTGTCCATGGCGGGGTTCGCGGTGGAACGCTGCATCCCACGGTTCTTGCCCTACTCGATGTCACAGGGCTTCACCCCACTGGTGCGTTTCCTGTCGATCTATCTCCGAGTCCCACTCCTTTGGCCGATTTTCGGTAAACAGTTCCTCGTGGTTGGGCGGAAGACAGCCTAACACATTGGCGTGCAGGCGACTGACTACAGCCTCTGCTCGTGCCTCACTCCGGCTTTCGGTAGCGCCTGACGCCGGGTGTTAGAGCAATCATTTCGAACCCAAATCCTCAAAATATTTCATTCCCCACAGGTGCTGACTCGTGGAGTGTGGAACCATGTAAATTACTGAATACAGGGAGTAATGTTCAGAATTTTGATCGTGATATTTTGAACCGGACGTGATATGGAACACTGCCTGTACTCAATGATTGACTGCTTTCGAGAACCATGCGCGAGTACAAACGGAAATGTTTGAAACAATGTGGCACCGCCGGGAAACCAGGCGGAAACGGAGAACACAAACATCGACCCACAGCATCGGAAGAAACTGGTCTACTCGACTCAAAAAAAATATCTTATCAAACAAATTCTTCTTCCGCATCAAGATCAACGACACCACCAACGCCTTCAAGGCCTACCGCCGCTCGGTCATCGACAGCTGCCAGCCCCTGATCTCCCCGCATTTCAACCTGACCGTCGAGCTCACCCTCAAGGCGATCGTCCGGGGATACAACTGGACGGTGATCCCCATCACCTGGCGCAACCGGTGCTTCGGCGTTCCGAAGCTGAAGATCAAGGAGATGGGGAGCCGCTACCTCTTCATCTGCCTGTATATCTGCCTTGAAAAGCACCTCTCCCGCGGCGATTACCTGAAGCGCTAAGAGGGTTCTTCGTGCAGGAACTTCGATGAGCTCTCGTCCGCTGCGACCAAGTGTCTCTACCAACCCCGGTGAAGACCCCGGTCGCCAGGCGTTCAAGGGTATCCTTTCCATTTCAACACCTCTGTCTTGGTTACTTACCAAAACATTGGTGACCATATTTTTCAACCTATCTCACACAAATATTTGACCTCGCTATCTTTTCATGCCACCTCATTTTCCAGAACGAAACTATTGATGAAACTGATATCCCAATGAGGACGCAGAATAAATGCCGGCAAGCCTCGAATTCCTTATCACGAAAGATATTAATCAAGTTGGATAAAATGATAAGTAATACTATAGTCATAATCCCCATAAATAAATACAAAATATCAGGACCAAATCTCTTGTCTTGCTTATATCCAATGCACGCAAGAACGGTCCCAAGAATGATCAGAAACCACTTGAATATGACAGGAATGTTTACATTTTCACCCCAGAAGGAAAAAAAATGAAGACCCGATTTCAAAAAGACCGGGGAATCATACATGCAGTGTATGATAGGAGAAACATTGTAGCGTGCATAACCCCAAGGGAGATTTGCAATGATGTCATTGTTTTCGAGCTGAAACGGATGATCGGAATGAGGATTGCGGATAACGGCGATATAGTAGCTATTATCGATAAAAAAGGCGCCTTTTATACATTCCATGGTTTGCAACAGATACTCTTTTGGGTAATGGGACACTGTTTCAAGAAAGACTTTTTCCATTAGGCTGTCCGTCTCCAACAACCCTAAAAAATAATAACTAAGCATGTATGACCGGCGACCTCTCAAATTTTGTTTTGCATTTATTATAGACTGTAATTCCAATTCACTTTTTTCAGAGAGCTCCCGATAACGCTCCTGGTAGGGTTTCCTCATGTATTGAGGCATTGCATCAACATGACCAAACAGTCCATGAAGACCAGGATTAGGAATTCCCTCAGGTATGTCCGTAGGCATTTCCGAAACAAGAATACAATAACGCTTACTCCAAGGACCAGATTCGGATAAGTGTTTCCCCTCGGGGAAAAAAAGATTAATTTTAGAGTCCAAAGTCCACCCTACAAGGCCCGTGAGTGCTTTTGTGCCCGTGGATGGATAGTGGTAAAAGTAAATAAATGAAGTTAGTTGCGTAAAAAAGATGATCCCCATAGCCGCGAAACAGAACCACTTGCCCTTCCATTCCCTACGCTCCAAAATGAACAAGATCAGATAGGCCGGCAGAAGTATGACCGTAAGAAACTTCACAAGAACAGTCCAGGCAAACGCCCATGCGGACAGTAAATATAAGGAAATCTTTTTAAGGGGTCTCTCTGCAAGATAGGCCTCCATGGCTCCCACAAAGGCCAAGACAAAGAAAGCTCCCTGCAGCCATTCGGGTGTTGAACGAGACACCCAGCTAATCGAACTTAACTCCAATCCATAAAAAAGACCCGCAAAAATAGCAGCAATAAGTCCAAATCGCTTCTTCAGGAGGATCATCAATACCAGCTGTACTCCAAAATCAATCAGATGCTGAAAAACAACGACATCCGTCTTTGTCGGAAGCCATGGTGAAAAGAAATGCATGAAATAAGGGTAACCTGTCGCATGGATTAGCGTGCTATATCCAAACCGCATCATATGATGATATATTCCTTGATCACTACAGGTATCGAGAGGATAAGTCAGTGCAAAAAAACTCCTGAACGCGAAAATACATAGTATAACCCCTAAAAATAATTTATTCCCCTGAATCCAATTACTACTTGTTTCCACAGGATGATCAAAAAAACCGACCATGATGCCTCGCATTCTGAGCATCCAAATTAGTAAACCAGAGAAAAGGAAAACTACAAGAAATCCAAACAATAACTGAAAAATAACTGAAGGGATGTTTGATTTAAAATATGACCTGATACTCAAGGGTGAGCTGAGAGAAATGATTATCTGGGGATCGTTGGAATGATCCTCCATGACTATTTTCAGGGTATTGTCCTTGAGATCAAATGATTCAATCTGATGTGCTGGTCGAAGAGCATCAAGATTAATGGAAAGCAATGATCTGCCGAATCCGTTGACAACGTTGATGCTACTTATTGAAACGATTCCACCGGTAGGAAGAGGATCAAAACGGATATTATAGATCGTTTTAAGCGGTAAGGAGATGTTATACGTATAATATTGACTGTCGCCCTTTACAACAATTGCTGTTGATTCAAGCTCTGCAAAACCAGCACCTGTATCTATATAAAGTACGGCATTACCATTAACCGAAGCGCTCATGGATATCTGAAGCGAAAAAGAACTGGCATCATGATACAACAAACGGGCATGTATTACCGAAACGATCATGGCAACCAGTAATGCGCAACATAGTGAACCTCTAATTTTGTTGATTGAAAAGAACCGTCCCATCCTCAACTCCTTTTTATTACCGCGGCTCATATCCGTCCAAGATAATTTTTTGTCATTGAAAAGGGTACACACGATCAGGTAAGAGTTTCTTTGCCAAAAGAAAACGAGGCCTGAAAGGAGGCACCCTGATGAACAGATTTAGCAGCATTTTCAGTCAAATTCTACACCTATTTTCGAGACGCGAGTTTTTTGAAACGGTTCGTGCGACTCAATCCGAGCGAGGCGCCAAGGGATTCAGTTGTTGGGACCAGTTTGTGGCCATGCTTTTTTGCCAGTTGGGACAGGCGCATTCTCTGCGGGAGATCTGCGGTGGCCTGGCCAGTTGCTTTGGTAACCCTAG
>JAZDKD010000277.1:0-2210 GCA_043803345.1 Pseudomonadota bacterium | reverse complement strand
TGGACTGTCTGAGCACTTTGAAGGCGTAGAGAGATTGTTAATAAACAAAAGTCATTTTGATTTACTGAAGAAGGGTGGGATGACTTTTATTTCTGTTCCTAATAGCCTGAACCCACCTTATAGGATTTTCAAATTATTAGCTGAGACTTTAGGGGTTTGGAAATTTGGAGAAGAATATCCCTATGCAAGAGCAGAACTCAAAAATATATGCAATGAACTTAATGTTAAACAGTTCTTTTTCCTTGGAGACTCTATTTATCAATCATTTAATTTCATTAATCCCTTGAAGGCTTTTAAGAAGCATTTTCATATTAAACCCAACTTTAAATTACAAAATATCAAGATGGAAAAAGGGACACCACTGGATGAGTATTTGAGTTATGCCTTGGTTTTGTGTGCAGTTAAAGATTAATTTTACTCAAGTAATACAACTTCGCTAGAACTCATATAAGTTGTCAATTTATTTTCAAAATGTGGCGGACGAGGAATGCGTTTGCAGGAGGAAACTGAATTTCGTCCCAAACCGCTCATTCCGATAGGCGGACGCCCTATCCTCTGGCACATTATGAAAACTTACGCCGCCTGTGGCTTTCGCGAGTTCGTGCTTTGCCTCGGTTACCGAGGCGAGATGTTCAAGGACTATTTTTTGAATTATGAGTCCAGGAGCAATGATGTCACTATTCACCTTGGTCATGAATATTCAATAGAGTTTAACAATGCTCATAAAGAGCAGGACTTCACCATTACGTTAGCTGAGACTGGTCTGGAAACGATGACTGGCGGCCGGATAAAGCGGGCGGAGCAATACTTGGATGGCGACACCTTTTTGGCAACTTATGGCGATGGAGTGGCTGACATAGATATTAAAGCTTTGGTAGAATATCATCGTCAGCATGGTCGGCTGGCTACAGTGACAACGGTGCATCCATTTTCACGTTTCGGCGTTCTTACGCTGGATGATAATTCGGCAGTCGTTACTATGGAGGAGAAGCCCCAAACAGATGACTGGATCAGCGCTGGCTTTTTCGTGTTCAATCGGAAGGTATTTGATTATCTAAAAGGCGACGACTGTATCCTGGAGCGGGAGCCTCTTGAGCGCTTAGCTCAGGAAGGCGAGCTGATGGCGTATAAGCATAATGGGTTCTTTTACTGTATGGATACATACCGCGACTACAAGTTTCTTAATGAATTGTGGGATAGGGGGCAAACTCCATGGAAGA
Source organism: Pseudomonadota bacterium (assembly GCA_043803345.1). GTDB lineage: Bacteria > Desulfobacterota > Desulfomonilia > Desulfomonilales > Desulfomonilaceae > CAJBEZ01. The sequence goes on along the minus strand of JAZDKD010000277.1, from coordinate 990 downwards.
AATGGGCATAAAGGTTTCATTCTGGCAAGATCGCCCCACCTTCGTTAGCGGCGGCACCGGGCTCCTGGGCGGATGGTTAGTGCGACGCCTCGTTGAACTGGACGCCGATATTGTCTGCCTGGTGCGGGATTGGGTACCACAAAGTGAACTGGTACATGCTCAGCTTGAGCACGTGAAAGTTGTTCGAGGTGACATCTGCGACCGGCCACTCTTGGAAAGGATACTGGGAGAGTATGAAATCGACACTGTCTTCCATCTGGCCGCCCAAACAATCGTCGGTGTTGCCAATCGAAACCCGATTTCCACTTTTGAAACGAACATTCGCGGTACCTGGACATTGCTCGAGGCATGTCGCCGAAGCCTGAGGGTCCGTGCCATTGTCACCGCTTCGTCTGATAAAGCTTACGGTGAGCAGGAGCAATTGCCCTACAACGAAGATACACCCCTGCAGGGCAGCTATCCCTACGATGTAAGCAAATCCTGTGCTGACCTGCTGGCTCAGGCCTATGCTAGGACCTATAAACTGCCGGTAGCCATTACCCGCTGTGGCAACTTCTATGGTGGCGGCGACCTGAACTGGAACCGCATTGTCCCCGGGACCATACGCTCGGTGCTGCGCGGGCAGCAACCCGTCATACGCTCTGACGGACATTACGTTCGGGACTATTTTTACATTGAAGACGCCGCCGCCGCTTACATTTTGCTGGCAGAGAAGTTGGCACAGAACCCAGACCTACATGGGGAAGCCTTCAATTTTTCCAACGAGACCCCGGTGTCAGTGATAGAGCTTGTCGAACGCATCTTGCAGTTGATGGGATCTGACTCAAAGCCGGTCATCCGTAATGAGGCTACCAATGAAATCCGCCAACAATACCTAAGGGCCAATAAGGCTCGCCTTTTGCTTGGTTGGCAGCCTATTTTTACATTGGATGAGGGATTAAAGCAAACGATTTCTTGGTACAAGGAGTTTTTTGCCCGTGAGCAATGATG
>JAZDKD010000276.1:0-3251 GCA_043803345.1 Pseudomonadota bacterium | reverse complement strand
CATCAATCATCAATTTTATGTAAATATGGTGGTTGGGCAAGTTCAGAAGATCGTACCGATCAAAGACCGGGTGAAATTCCTTTTCAAGATGAACCGCGTCTGCCGCCCCCAGTCGGAAGGCAATCAAGGTTCCGACGTTTCCTAACACAGCCTGCCTGATTTCCTTCTCAATCTGGTCGAGATACTGATTCGTTAATACCAATCCCACGTGGTACTTGCGAAGCTCCGACGCCATGTTCACCAACGACAGAGTAGTGAAGTTCTGGAATTCGTCCGCATAGAGCGCAAAATCCTTCCGGTCATCTTCCGGAACATCGGCCCGACTGAAAGCGGCCAGACCAACTGAGGTCATGAGCAGCGACCCTAAAAGCGATGAAGCATCCTCGCCCAACTTTCCCTTGGACAAGTTAACTAGGATGGCCTTCCCCTTATCCATAGCACTACGAAAGCTTAAATTTGTTTTCGCTTCACATAAAATGCCATAGATTACCGGGTTAGCCATGAAAGCCCCCACTTTGTTCTGGACGGGGGCGATGGAGTCGGCCCTAAACCGATAAGAATATTTGGCATACTCTTTTTGCCAAAATTCCTTAATCCTTGGGCTCTCAACATGCCTTATCGCTTCCCCTCTGTAATTGTCGTCATTCAGGAGCCTCAATATGTCACCCAAGTTGGCCTGGGGCTGGTCGAATAGCGTGATGAGGCAATTGCGGAATATGTGCTCCATCCGCACCCCCCAAGAATCATCCCACTGTTTTTTGAAAATTTCTAGGATACCCAAGGCCGCCATAGGCCGGTTTTTCCGTGGAATCTTGCGGATCGGGTTGTATCCCAACCCATCCCGGTTATCCGGAATATTGAAATATATCAGGTTGTCCTGATATCGGTCTTTAAGCTTATGAAATATCTTTTCCACGCAGTCGCCATGAGGATCAAGAAAAACCAGACCTCGCTTGGCTTTCATATCTTGAACAATAAGATTTTCCAAAAGCGTCGTTTTTCCGACACCAGTTTTGCCGATGATATACATGTGAAGCAGCCGGTCGGCTGGCTTGATGCCGAAAACATTGTGGCTGCGCCGAAAATTGGTTTTTGCGATAGTGAGAATTTTTGTGGTCATGAACCAAGTATCTATTGCCCATGACCAATTTAGTAGAAGGGGAAAAGTATAAATATCGAGTTGTTAAAAAACCAAGGTAATTTTACCTTGGTTTTTCTGGAGGGTTGAACAAGATTGCTCGCCCGCCTTAGAATCTGTTGCACTCGCGAATTTTTTCGATGTCCTTGGCCTTCTTAGGTCGCCAGTAGATATCCTGGTCAACTTCTATTCCACTGATGCTGATCTCCTTCAGCTCAGTCAGGGATACATATCCCCATTCTGCGTTCCAAGTATCGCCGTTTAATATGGCAAATCCAAACATTGTGTCTTTGCCGTCATACTCGGCGATATACCAGTCACAGCCTCCTAGAAAGAAATGGAGGTGAATCATTTTGTCTTCCAGGGGAATGTCTTCCGTCTGGTACAGTCTCGGCAGGTCGGACAATACCTCACTAGTCGGCAGATTCCACATAACCTTTCTCCTTTGTTTGTGGGTAGATTTGTAAAGAACTTGTTAAGAGTGAAAAGAACTGGATGGTGAGCCATCAATTACCTATTCTTCGAGGTAGTAATAGGTGAGGGCCAAAGCTACGGCGTCGAAAAGATTGGTCCGGGGGTCTTCACTCATCCAAATCGCTCGCTTGGGTGGCATGCGCGATGTTAACTCCGGCAACCATTCACAAATTGCTTTGGCTCTTTCATATTTGTTGCGGCATTTAAATTGCTCGAAAACCTCTTGAATTTGTTTCGGAGAATAGCTGCTAATCTTCACTCCTCTCTCTTTAGCCAATAGCTGTATTTTACCAAGTAACTGCTCAATCCTTTTACAGCGGCGTGACGACTCGCCCCGGATATTTTCCAAAACGATCCTGTCAGGACGATAAAAATCGATTAGCTGCTTGATCCGATCCATGCTGCGGCTGTTGATCTTTACCCGGATGTCGGTAATGCCCCAATCAACAAGTGAGTTAGGCTTCTCAAACAGGGCAAAACCGAATCCGCGATACATCGGATCGATTGCCAGGAGCAATTCATGGCGGTCCTTTTTGTTTTTCGACTTCATAAATTTATCGGCGCGTTCTCTTCTTGCGATGGAGCAAACTTTCCAAAAAGGCGATCCGCTGTTTGGTCAAAGGGGTTTGCGGACGCTTTTGGAGGCTTGTCGCCAAAAGGGAGGCGCGATTAATAATTAACATGTTAATGTCAATGGATGATTTAGGTAACAGCTTCTCGATTTCGATATCGAAAATGAGGCTGTAAGCCAGGACAATTTTTAAAGATGGTTTTTGGAGGTTCTTTTCTGTCCGGGAAACGGATGAAGCAGAGTTGAGAGATAGCAGGAAGGTTACATCTTTTTGAGTCAAACCGGATTGCAACCGGTCCGTTTTGAAATAGGAAAGTATTTTATGGCCATTCATTTTGTATTTGTTTAATAATTATTTGTAGTTATGCTACCTCAAAGAAAACTAAGTTCGTAGAAGTGGAATATTGCTATTTTGGCAATTTTTAGGACCTGGGGACTTCAGGGACTATCATAGCGATGACAGATGAATAAAAATTAAAAAACATCCTTTGCCTGTGCGGCAAAAGATGTTTGTAGTGTTGAATCGCTAAACTCATATGTACAATAATACGGCTTAACCCTTCCCTCTGTATATCAACGTCCTAACGTCCCCAAGTCCTGATTTCAGATTCCATATTTTTCATACAAGTGCTGGAACTTTTCTTTTTGGTTTTCAGACAGAATATATAACCCGTTCCGTTTTCTGGTTTTGAGCCGAAGTTTCTTTCTAACGATTGAGCCGATGAAGCGGTGAGTAACTTTCCGGTCATATTCGTTTTCAAAATGTTTAATGAATATATTTTTAATGTCAGAAATGGAAATGTGCCCTTCGGCCTTTTCATCGATTTCTTTGATCACAGATAGAACTCTGACTTCTATCTGTTGACCTGCATCCACTCTGTTCTGGACATATTGGACTTTGGCGAAAGAAAGGATTTTCTTCTCGTCTTCCTTATTGCCTACCAATGTCAGCAGCGGAGAGTAAATCTGGTTTAGACGCCAGTCTATGGACTTATTGACGTAATCTTCCTGGTTACGCATTTTGGAAAAATTATTAAACCGCCAGAGCAATAGCTTGTTGCGCAAGTC
>JAZDKD010000275.1:0-4069 GCA_043803345.1 Pseudomonadota bacterium | reverse complement strand
TAAGACAGTCTGACAGCAAGACAACGGTTTAACCGTCAAACAGTACGACCGTTCTAATGATTGGACCCTGATTATCCGTTAACTTGTTATACTGATCGTATAATATGCCATCCATGAAATCATTAACCATAGATTATCCGGATACGTTGCCATGACTACAAAAACCGCCATTCAGCAGATGACTCATCGTATCGCCAAACGGTTTAATCCCGATAAAATTGTGTTGTTCGGCTCGTACGCGCGTGGTTCGGCTGGGATTGATAGCGATGTCGATTTGCTGGTCATTATGCCGGTGAGCGGCTCAAAGCGGCAAATGCAAGTAGATATCCGCTGCGCGGTACATGATATTCCCGTTTCTAAGGATATTATTGTGGCGACACCGCAAGAGATTTCGTCTCAGCAGAAAGTGATTGGGACATTGATTCGGCCGGCCATGAAAGAAGGGAAGATCATCTATGCCAGACGAGAGCGTTAAATCGGTTGTGGCGCGCCAATGGATTGCTAAGGCTGAAGATGATTATAAACTGGCCGCCTATGTGTTGACTATGGGATAAAACGGGCCTTTCATCGGGGTGTGTTTTCATGCCCAACAATGCGTTGAAAAATATATCAAGGCCCTTCTCATCGTTCATGAGATTGATTTTCCTAAGACACACGACATTGAGCGGCTCATCCAGTTGCTGCCTCCAAACATATCGCTTCCAATTGCAGTGCCGGACCAGGCATTACTGACCACTTATGCCGTCACGGCCCGATATCCAGGCGATGATGAGCCGGTTTCCCGCGCGGATGCCAGGCATGCGATGACTGTTATACGCAAGACGCGAAAAGCTGAAAATGGTTTTGATGGCATGACGGGTAAATGTTATATGTTGAGGACGCGTCCCTCGTTGGGATTTAAAACGATTCTTGACAGCGCAATCCAATAGTCTTATTATATGATTATCAAATTAATGGAGGTATATGATGAATACAAAAGCGTTGAGCGTCACCGATGTCGCCCGTCACTTTTCCGATTATGTAAATCGCGTGGCATACCGGAATGAACGGTTTGTACTTCGGAAGGGAAGAATGATCATGGCGGAATTGCGTCCTGTCGTTGCAGGAAAGCGTCTAGGCGAACTTTCTGCCATCATGGCTTCGCTTCCCCGAATGTCGGAGAGTGATCTCTCAAGCTTCTCAAAAGATATGTGTCGTTCTCGCAAGAACATTGCCGGCGAGCGAATGAGGAATCCATGGGAATCCTGATTGACAGTAATGTGTTGATTACCATCGAGCGAAAGAAAGTGGACGTATCTTCCTTCATACGGGGACGGGAAGATGAGGAGATGTTTTTATCCGTTGTCTCTGCCAGTGAACTTCTGCACGGTGTGTATCATGCAAGGGAACCGGGAATTAGATCTGCACGACTGGCCTTTGTTGAAGCGATTCGCTTTCACTGGTATGGTTAATTAGATCAAGGAAAAATATATCACAGCGAAGTATTCTTCTTGACAAACGATAAAAAAATGAGGAGATTTATCACGCTTTAATGGCGTGATTAAAGCGTGCTAAACTGGTGTCATTGTTCAAAAAACCAAGCCATAACAATATGAAAAAAAACCTTACATTTGATCGAATTGTCGGTTTGGCTGATGGACTGCCACTGCCCCAAAAAGAAACACTGATCGAAATCCTTTCCAGGCGCTTGGTTGAAGAACGCCGCGTCGATTTGCGTAACGACATTCAGGCGGCAAGCCGTGAATTTAAAGCTGGCAAATGCCGTGCGGTAACGGCGTCGACACTCATGAAGGAGATTGCCGGATGAGCTGGACGCTTGTCCGCAGTACGGCCTTTGCGAGGGCTGCGCGAAAGTATCTCCGACGTCACCCCGATCAGGCCGAAGACTTTTTTGAGTCGCTGACACAATTGGGGCAAGATCCGTATCATCCGTCTTTGAGAACCCATAAATTGACAGGAGTGTTGGCGGGGTCATGGGCATGCAGCGTAGGTCATGATCTGCGTATTATTTTCCGCTTTGTCGATTACGCTGGCAAGCGAGCCATTCTCTTGGAAACCGTGGGCACTCACGATGAGGTTTATTGAGGTCAAGCGTAAACAATCAATCAACGTTAAAAACCTCTCTAAGATGTTCAAGGCCTGCCACCTTTGAAATACCTCGTTTACCCACAACTTTGAAGAAAGAACCATTTAAGGGCTGCTCCGATATATGAGCAAATGTCTATTGTCTATGCCTGCCCTCCGTCTCGTCCACCATAGCTCTTGGAGCGACGGTGGAAGCGGCTCTCGCTGGGCGTAGCGCTTCGGCGTAGCCTGGTCGCATAGAAGGGTTTGACCGTGATTTCTCTAGAAGTTTTAAGGTTTAAGTAAGATGGTGTATCGTTCGTTTGAGGAGTTAGATGTCTGGAAGCGGGCTTGCCGGCTGGCGGTGGGTCCTGTGAGAGGCGGCAAGAGGGAAGCGGTAGGCGGCAAGCGGAAAGCGGGAGGCGGAAAGAGGCAAGAGTCAGAAGGAACAAAAAGAAAGAAGAGGAAAGATGAAAAGACCACATTTTCGTTTTGAAGATCTTGAAATTTGGCAACTGGCCAAAGGACTTGCAGTCTGTTTTCACAAAGTGGCTGATAACCTTGAGTAACGAAAACTCTATCGCTATGCCGGGCAGATCCGTGCCGCAGGCCTTTCCGTTCCCAATAATATTGCCGAAGGCAGTGGAAGTTTGCATGCCAAAGAGTTTCAGCAATTTCTTAACATCGCTAGACGATCCGTTTTTGAAAATGCATCCATGCTGCTCGTCTTCGAAGCCATGGAACTGATGACCAACGAGAATGTTGATGAGCTTTTATGGCAGAGTGACGAATTAAGCCGCAAAATCACGAATTACATCCGGAGCAGAAAATCATGACCTTTTTCCCTTACCGTTTGCCGCTTACCTCTTCCCGCTTCCTCCTTCACCTCTTATCGCTTCCCCCTTACCGCTTACCCTTATGTCCCCCGTCATCCACGCCGAAAATCTTGGCAGGAAGATTCTATCTCCCTTTGCCAACTCTCAGGCGTCAACGACGGAAGAATTCTGGGCTTTGCAGGACGTACCCCAGTGAACATAAAGATACTATGCGAAAAGCTGAAAATGGTTTTGATGGCATGACGGGTAAATGTTATATGTAGAGAAGCGTCTCTCATATTTTTGAAGATTGAATTCAATAATTATAAGTTCTAATGGGTGACCCCAGTGATTGCCCTGTATGAGAGTTGACACAGGGGCAACAGTAAGCTATCTTTGCAATTATGAAAACTACCACTGTAAGCCATGCTAAAAATAACCTGAGTGCCTTGTTGACGACGGTGCGTCACGGAGAAACAGTTCTGATCATTGATCATCATGCTCCGGTGGCCAGGCTGGAGCCCGTTGGCCACGCGACCATGGAGAATGCGGACCACTTGATCGCTCTCGAACGCGAGGGTTTGTTGCGTCGAGCCCGAAAGCCGCTCTCAAAAGCCTGGTTAAAAGTCGCGCCGCCCAGGACGAAGGATGGTTCAAGCATTGTTAAGGCATTACTAGCCGAGCGCGAGGAGGCCCGATGAGGTATTGGGACAGTTCCGCCCTTGTGCCGCTTTGCGTGGAAGAAGCAAGTACACCGCACATGCGGCAACTTCTCACGATAGATTCGATAGTTATTACATGGTGGACGACAGAGCTTGAGTGTGTGTCGGCCATATCGCGGTTGGAACGCGAGGGGCGACTATCGCCGCAAGCGTGTTCTGAGGCGCTGCGCAGGCTGCAGAACATGGGCGAGACTTGGAATGTGGTTGAACCCGTTGTTGGCATACGGAACACGGCCAGACGATTGTTACGTGTCCATCCCCTTCGAACAGCGGACGCGCTGCAACTGGCTGCCGCGATCCTATCCTGTCGAAACCAACCCCGTGCGTTCGTATTTGTATGTTTGGATGAGAGGCTATCGGAAGCTGCCGATCGCGAGGGATTTTCGATTATACGCGCATAATTGACGGGGACGGAGTGTGTCTTGAACGGTCCGACAGTCTGACGGTACAACAGTAAGACAGTCTGAC
>JAZDKD010000274.1:0-6757 GCA_043803345.1 Pseudomonadota bacterium | reverse complement strand
AAGATCTCTCCCAAAGGTCGAGATGACACATGCGATGGCGGTGTCGAGATGACAGCCATCGCGATAGAAATTCAATAAAAAATTCTGATAAACAAATATGCGAATAACATTAAACGTCTTTTTCAGATAGACCGGACAATTTTAACAAATGCGACAATAATCCTACCGTTAATGGCTTTGCGCCATGAACTGGCACTGAAATCCGGGCGATAGAACCATCTTTGCCATATATATGGTGACTGCCATGAACCCTCAGAAGTGACCAGCCATTGCGTTCAAGCGCTCTGCATAGCCTAGATCCGCTTATCTTACTCATACCGCAATTTCAATTACACGAACATCGTCACCATAATCCCGCTGATTCATCGGCACGGAAAGACAGCCCTCTATGGCCTCACGAACATTCTCTAAAAGCTCTTCGAGAGATTCACCCTGAGTCGCGCATCCAGGTATTGCAGGGACTTCGGCCCAGTATCCACCTTCTTCCGCCTCATGAATTATAATTTTTAGTTTCATTTACTGATTAGCTCCGATAAGTCGCCAAAAGAATATTATGAGCGATTGTTTTATTGGATGAAATCATTGATCCAAATTCCCTGATGCAAACAGCCACCCACGGCACAGCCATGGGCTCACCATGTGTTGGACCGCGGGAGCGGCCCAAAGGGGAATGGGTTCCAAACTGTGTCATTTCGAACGCAGAGAGAAATCGAACCCGTTACAGGTTGCGTACATAGCCGACCAAATATTTGAATAGCGGCCTGGTAAGATCTCTCCCAAAGGTCGAGATGACACATGCGATGGCGGTGTCGAGATGACAGCAAACAACCATCGGGGATGGCACAGTCCCTGTAACTGGCTATGCCGCAAAGCTGAGAATCTCGACCTCAGCCCGATTCCTTACCGCTTCTTCAGCCATGGAAAGGACTCGATTGGTGGTATTTTCATCCAGATAATATTCTCCGCAATTTTCACAGATCTCAGCAGGGACACCCTTGATAATTACAGTGGTGCCGTCTCTTTGCAATGTCACTGTTACTGTGCCAGGTTTTGTAGACCCATTCTTGCACAATTGACATGACAGAGGGCTCATGAAGTCCTCCTTATCTTAAATTCCTCATTCCAAATGTTAGGATCAGGATCGTAGGCCGTAATAATATAACATGAACCGGTTTTTGTTTCTACGGCAACCACGACATGCAACGGGCGTCCATGAGCAAAACCCAGCAGAAGACGACTGGGGAATGGCTCATCATCCGGGTAATCAGCAATTACTTCTCCGAGACGAACAACTTCGGTAACCTCATCTTGTCTAATACTTCTGTCGAACATTCTTTCTACAGCGTGTCCACTAAACCAAATTTGATTACAGTTCACCGGCTGCGAATCCTACTTGTCATTTCGAACGGAGAGAGAAATACAATCCGTTACAGATTATGCACATTGCCGTCCATAGGGATGGTAAGAGGGTTGAATAGATCTCTCCCAAAGGTCGAGATGACATGATGACACAATCCAAATATACGGGCAGGGACGCCCGTCACTACCATGAATGAATGCAAGAAACAAAAAAACACGACCCAACCCCCCACGGCATGGCAAGGGTTCAGGATTCTGAACCCCGAAATATATGTAACCCAAGCAGGGCCAATGGCATGTAATCTCTGATTGCCCTTCAATTGCCTCGAACTGACATGCAGAAAGGGGCCACCAATTGCAAAAGTTTGAGTGTGGCGAGTCTCCTATCCAAGATTATTTTGTCGCTTTCAAAATCAAGTTTGATTTTCCACTTTTGCATTGTTGTGGCGCCTCGACGTTTTTTCCGAAACGCCACATCCAACATAGTCGATGACATAGCCTTAGGCCCATTCAGACGGAGCTTTTAAGTCTTATCGGGGTGGGTCTGTTTCCAGATAGAGTCGGGGCACAAATCATATCCATTTTTCCACAACGGCGCTCCTGATTCGAGGAATACCTCTCGAAAAAAGGACTCTCTTTTGAGTGGATCAAGCATCGGAGTCTTCTGTTCCAACACGTAAGACATGTTATGAATAACAATCTCATCGTTTTCAAATAGACATTCGAGCCGATAATTATCTAACGCTCTAACTCGAGTTATTTTAATCATTGTCAGACCCCTGAATTCTTTTAAGAGGTCGGTGGGTTTTGGCCAGATTCCAATTTTCCAACAGTTCCAATTTGTGATCCGCAGTCCAGTCGCTAATCATGGGAACGGCCTTACGAGGAAGGTCCCCTTCAATAACCTCTCCGTCGACAACGGAAAAGACACTTTCTCTTCCCTGATACTCGGCATGAAAGTGTGGAGGGTAAGGATCATCGAAGTGCATCTTGATCATTATTCCAAAGAAGTAAGATATTATGGGCATTATAATACGCTCTCATACGGGATCAACTCAATAAATTCAGCGTCCCAGTTTTTAGCATGGCTCGTGAAACCTAATTTTGCATCCTTGATATTCCACCCCACCAATGACGCAGCCATGTAGCGACATTAATTAGCCCGAGGTTAAACCGATAAAATTTGCGGGCAGTGAAGGCATTCTCATCGATGCGCTCTTTCCAAGTTGCCATCTTTGCAAAGTATAAGAGGTGACACAGCGCAGTTACAAAAGTTCCACCGACCAGAAGACAATTTTTCAGGATATCGAACACCAACTGATTTGACTAAAGGGAACATAAAAGCTCACCGAATCCAAAGCTTCGCTCCATTACTATACTATAAGTAATTTGAATCATTTAGATTATGTCGTTTTACCTGACTGATGACTTATTGACGATGTTACTATCACAAAAAATCTTAATACAAATTAACACAGCACTTGGGCAAGCGCTGTCAATCCAATTTCCGCCCTAAATTAGCGTTTAGATAATGATTAGTTGGCAGCCAATCCCAAGCCGCCTCAATTTCGATTTAATTGAATGGTACCAGTTTCATGGAAAAGTGTCAAGATTTGAACATCCGGAAAATCTTTTTTTAATTTTCTGAATTATCAAATAAAGAACGGGAGTGAAAAATATCCCAAAAACAGTTGCCCCCAGCATGCCGCCGACAACTGCGGTTCCCAACGCCTGCCGGCTTGCGGCCCCTGCCCCCGTGGCGATCACGAGGGGCGACAGGCCTATAATAAAGGCCAATGAAGTCATAAGAATGGGACGAAGCCGTGTTCTTGATCCTTGAACCGTGGCTGAAAACACATCATCCCCGACAGCTTGTCTCTGCCTCGCGAATTCGACGATCAGGATGGCGTTTTTGGCCGCTAAGCCTACAAGAAGAACCAAACCAACCTGGGTGTAGAGGTTGTTGTCCAGACCTCTGATCATCAGCGCCGCAAAGGCTCCAAGGATTGCCAGTGGAACAGTGAGTATTACCGCCACCGGATCCAGCCAGCTTTCATATTGAGCCGATAGGATGAGCATGACCACCAGCACCGCAAGTCCTACTACAATAAGCATCTGGCCGCTGGTTTTTCTCTCCTGATACGCCATCCCGGTCCACTCAAAAGTCATACCAGGAGGCAACAAGTTTGAGGCCAGTTGTTCCATCGTGTCCAGGGCTTTGCCGGAACTTACCCCGGGGGCAGTCTCACCAAAAACACGAGCGGCTGGAAACATGTTGTATCGGTCCACACGCTGTGGCCCCAGCGACTCCTTAACCTGCACGATTGTCCCGAGAGGCACCATTTTACCTTCAGCATTTCGGACATTTAGTTTACCTAGATCTTCGGGTCTCATCCGAAATGGAGCGTCCGCCTGGACAGTTAGCTGCCATGTTCGTCCAAACTTATTAATATCATTGACATAAGTAGATCCCAGGAATGACTGCATGGTGTCAAAAACATCCTGAAGAGGAACCCTGAGTTTGAGAGCCTTAACGCGATCAACATCCGCAAAAAAGGTTGGAACCTCGGCCCGAAAAGTTGCAAAAGAGGACGCCATCCATGGTTGTGATCTCCCAGCGGCGGCAAGTTCATGAGCAGCCTGTTCAAGGGCGACCAGTCCCATTCCACCTCGATCCTGCACCTGCATTTCAAACCCGCCGCCCTGCCCTACTCCAGGTATAGGAGGCAAAGAAAACAGAAACACAATGGCTTCCTGAACGCGGGATAATTTTGGAAGTAGTTCACTCATTATGACGTTCTTGCTTCTGCCCGACTTCAATCTCTCATCCCAGGGTTCAAGAGAAACGAAACCGCCTCCAAAGTTTCCAGCGGCTCCATCGATTATCGACCACCCACCAAAAAGGTTGAAATTAGCGACTCCTTTAGTATTCTTTAGAATTGCGGTAACTTTCTCTATGGTTGCCTTGGTCCTGCTGAGAGAAGCGCCATCGGGCAACTGAGCGTTGACCAATATCAGGCCATCGTCCTCCAGAGGCAGAAAGCCGGTTGGCACATACATCATGCCCATACCCGCCGCCAACGCCAGTCCCAGGAAAAAAACCGCCGTCAACCTCCATCGAAGCATTAGCCATTCAACCGTTCGGACATATTTTGAAGTCATGGCGTCAAAAAATCGGTTAAACACCGAAAAAACACCTTTTTTCTTTTTCTCGTGAGGACGAAGCAGTAGGGCGCACAGCGCAGGGCTAAGGGTCAGGGCGTTAATTGCGCTGAATAGCGTAGTGAAGGCTATGGTAAGAGAAAACTGCATAAAAAGCTGCCCTGAAATACCGCTCAGGAATGCCGCCGGAACAAACACGGCCATGAGAACCAGAGTGATCCCTATTATTGCGCTGGTTATCTCTCCCATTGCCTTTATTGCGGCTTGTCTGGGAGGCAATCCAAACTCACGCATATTTCGCTCAACGTTTTCTACAACCACGATAGAATCGTCCACCACTATTCCTATTGCAAGTATCATCCCGAATAGTGTCACCATGTTGATGGACAATCCAGCCAGCGCCATGACTCCAAGAGTTCCTATGAGGGACACTGGAATGGTTATGGTTGGGATGAGAGTCGCGCGCCAATCCTGCAGGAATATGAAAACCACTAAAGAGACCAGGAGAAAGGCCTCCAAAAGAGTCTTCAGAACTTCCCGTATCGACACCCTTATAAACTGGGAGGCGTCGTAGACCACCTTGTAATCAAGGCCCTCGGGGAAGTTGTTTTTCAGGGAATGAAGTTTCTCCCCAACCTTGTCCGCAACATCCAGGGCATTTGAACCCGGAGATTGAAATACCACTATACTTGCCGAAGGAACTCCATTGAGGAGAGACAGGGAACCGTAGGTCTTCCCCCCCAGTTCAACTCGGGCCACGTCTTTCAATCGTGTCGTCCTGCTTCCCTCGGCTATCTTGACAACGATGTTTTCAAACTCCTCAACCTGACTCAGACGCCCCAGAGTATTAACAGTGATCTGAAATTGCTGACCCGGCACAACTGGTTCTTGCCCGATCTGGCCCGCGGCGACCTGCACATTTTGCTGTCTCAGGGCCTCCACCACGTCCTTGGTCGTAAGGCTATTATATTCCAGTCTGTTGGGGTCCAACCACACACGCATGCTGTAGTCCTTGGACGGAACGAAGATCAGATCTCCAACCCCATTGATCCTGGCGAGTTCATCCTTTATGTTGATTGTGGCGTAATTGGTGAGGAAAAGATCATTATATCTTCCGTCCGCGGAAAAAAGTGAAAATACCGCCACAAAGGTTGTGGATGATTTCTTGGTGTTTATCCCTAGGCGTTGAACTTCCAGAGGCAACCGGGGCATTGCGCGAGCGACACGGTTTTGAACTAGGACAGTAGCCGTGTCGATGTCAGCTCCCAATTCAAAAGTAATTTTGAGCGTGTAAGAACCGTCACTCGCACTGGTGCTGCTCATGTAGAGCATGTTCTCCACACCGTTGACTTCCTGTTCAATAGGCGCTGCGACCGTGTCCGCAACGACATGAGGATCGGCGCCCGGATAGTTGGCCGTAACCTGGACCATCGGGGGGGTAATGTTGGGGTATCTGGAAATAGGCAGAGAAAACAGAGCTATACTCCCGGCTATTACTATCAGTAGGGATATGACTGAAGCAAAAATAGGCCTGGCCACAAAGAATCGGCTGAACATATGTTTTGCCTCAATCAGTCTTTTGCCGGCGAAGAGCCGACATCATTTGAAGTGGGCTTTTTTTCTGGCGCACTCGTTGGATTGACTCTGGAACCAGGTCGCGTCCTTTGCAAACCACTGACAATCACCCTATCATCAAGGTTCAGGCCGCTTTCAATAACTCTCATGTCTTCAACAACCTGGCCCACCGCGATTCTCCTGAGCTTCGCAACATTGCCGTCATCGCAGACAAGCACATATTTGCCCCCCTGATCAGACATTATCGCCAGGTTTGGTATTAGCATGGCTTGCCTGGTTTCGGAAGGCAGTCTAACCCTGGCGAACATGCCGGGATAGAACAATCCGTTCGGGTTTGGAAAAACGGCCCTCACCTGCACTGTTCCGGTGCCAGGATCTACCTTGATATCCGTGTAGTCCAGCTTGCCTTTATGCGGATACCCAGTTTCATCGGCCAGTGCCATGTAAACAGGGGTTTCTTCAGCCTGAGATAGAGACGAACCCTTCCCATTTGCGGATTTTCTCGTCAACGAAAGCAGTTCCGCCTCAGTAAGGTTGAAATATACATACACCAAATCATCATTTACAACATTAGCCAAAACAGTCGCCCCGGAGACACCCACCAAATTGCCTATGTCTACCATGTTTCGACTGACTCTGCCGTTTATGGGGGAGCGCACAT
>JAZDKD010000273.1:0-5263 GCA_043803345.1 Pseudomonadota bacterium | reverse complement strand
GTATGCGGAAGCTTACAGGGAATCCTTGGAAAGTCCTGAGACATTCTGGGGAAAAGCGGCTGAGGCGATTGACTGGGACAAAAGATGGGACTTGGTTCTGGATCGTTCAAATCCCCCGTTCTATCGTTGGTTCCGGGGTGGCAGGCTCAACACGTGCTACAATGCCGTGGACCGGCACGTCGAACAGGGGAGGGCCGACCAGGAAGCCATAATTTATGACAGCCCGGTTACCGATACGATCCAAAAAATCACCTACGGCGAACTTAAACTCCGGGTTTCACAAACAGCGGGTATGCTCGTTGATCTCGGGGTAAAAAAGGGCGATACCGTCCTCATATACATGCCGATGATTCCGGAAGCGGTCATTTCAATGCTGGCGTGCGCGCGTATTGGCGCGGTCCATTCGGTGGTTTTTGGAGGATTCGCCCCTCGAGAGCTGGCGGTCCGCATTGATGACGCAAAGCCTGATGTCATCTTGACCGCGTCCTGTGGCATCGAAGTCAAGAAGGTAATTCCGTACAAACCCTTACTCGATGAAGCTATCGAAATAGCCTCCTACAAGCCGACTAAATGCGTTATTTTTCAGAGACCCATGGCCAAAGCTGAAATGAATCCCGGTCGCGATTATGACTGGGAAGAGATAGAAGCCGCCGCTAAACCGGTGGAATGTGTGACGGTCGAGGCGACGGACCCTCTGTACATTTTGTATACCTCCGGCACAACAGGAAAACCGAAGGGCGTTGTTCGAGATAACGGCGGCCATGCTGTAGCCCTGATGTGGAGCATGAAGCACATTTATAACATCAACCCTGGTGATGTTTACTGGGCCGCTTCGGATGTCGGTTGGGTTGTCGGGCATTCATATATTGTTTACGCTCCGCTCTTCATCGGGGCGACCACGATACTTTTTGAAGGTAAACCTGTCGGGACTCCGGATCCCGGGGCATTCTGGAGAGTAATCTCGGAACACAAGGTAAAAGCCCTCTTCACAGCCCCCACGGCTATAAGAGCGATAAAGAGGGAAGACCCCAAAGGCGTGTTTCTCGAAAAATATGATCTTTCCCAATTCGAAACCCTTTTCCTGGCCGGTGAACGACTCGATCCGGATACTTACTTCTGGGGAACGGATCTCTTACAGAAACCGGTTATCGATCACTGGTGGCAAACAGAGACTGCGTGGGCCATTGCAGGGAATTTCCGAGGTCTGGAGTTTTTTCCAACTAAACCGGGTTCGGCTACCATGCCAATGCCGGGGTACAACATCAAGATTCTTGATCCTACAACGGCACAGGAACTCGGACCAAACCAAAATGGTGTAATCACGGTAAAACTGCCTTTGCCGCCAGCAAATCTGCCGACTCTCTGGAATGATGACAAACGATTTGTCGAATCTTACATGAGCCCATTCCCTGGCTATTACCTGACCGGTGACGGCGGGTACATGGACGAAGATGGCTATGTGTTTGTAATGGGACGCATTGATGACGTAATAAATGTCGCCGGTCATCGTTTGTCCACCGGAGGCATGGAAGAAGTCCTTTCCCGACATCCTGATGTTGCGGAATGCGCGGTGGTCGGTGTGGCTGATAATTTGAAGGGCCAAGTCCCCGTTGGATTCATAGTCCTCAAGTCAGGAGTTACAAAACCGAAAGATGAAATAGTCAACGAGGTCATTCAAATGGTTCGGAGTGATATTGGGGCCGTAGCTTCGTTCAAGAAAGCGGTGGTGGTTAATCGGCTCCCTAAGACCAGGTCCGGAAAAGTCCTTAGAGGGACCATGCGGAAAATTGCCGACAAAGAGGAGTATTCTGTTCCTTCGACCATTGATGACCCGGTCACACTGGATGAAATAGGATCTGCCCTGAAAACTATAGGTTATGCTGAATAAGAGTCCTGATCTGAGGAGAACGCGGCTTTTTTCTGGCCTGTAAAAAGGTCTTTGAGGGTTGACACACCCAGGCTCTTGAATTTTTTCATAAGGAACAGAAAAAGATATGCGGTTTGCATAGCGTCTTCGAGAGCGTCGTGCTTCTCGAAGAGCGGCAAGCCGTATTTTTTTGAAAGGTCGTTTAGACTGAAAGACAGTTTAGGCGCTGCGTCTTCGTAGAAGCGTCGGCGTCTGTGATCCTCGTAATATTGGGCCATCTTCATGGTATCAACGAAGGGGTTTTTGATTACCCCCCCCATAAAGCTCTTGGTGGCCCGATTCAGAAAACTGATGTCGATGGACACGAAATGTCCCACAATTACAGCCCCATGTAGGAAATTCACAAAGTCAGGAAGGACGTATTCAAGAGGCTGGGCCCCTATGATCTGATCAGGAGTTATGCGGTGGATCAACGTGCTGTCTTTGGGCAGCGGTTTACTCGGCCTGGCGTAACAAAAGAACGTCTGACCTACGGCTATCCTTAAATTATGAACCCGAACCGCCCCGATTGATACAATTTCGTCATTACGCTGTTCAAGCCCCGTCAATTCAGTGTCAAAGACAACAAAATCATAATCTTGTAATGGCCTCTTCCAATCAAGATCATAAAAGAACCGCTTGTTTTCTATTAAAGCGTGGTGCTTGGAAAATCCAAGCGATTTAAACAACCATTTTAAGCCGAGGTTCATGTTCCCAACTATTCGAGAACTCTGAATTCATTCTTGATGTACCCCTGAATTCGGCCGATCACCGCAAAAGCCTCTTTGAGGGTCTGTTTTTCTACTTCCGATAATTCCGAAGGATCCAGATAGTTGTCAGGTTGAAGGCCGGACTCCAGCAAACGCAATTGGTGCACCAAACGAATCTGTGTTTGAAATTCATAAGCCTCCAGCGATTCCGAATACAATTCGCTGGGTATTAGCCCCGCCTCTCCCAAAATCCTGAACCTTAAAAGCGTGTTAGTTTCTCTCAGGCCATTTCGCAGAGCCATAATTCGCGCGAAGTCCACGAACGGCGTCAGTCCTCTTGATTTAATGTCCAAACGGTCTTTGTGCTCCCCGTCTTTCTCAACCAGGAAATTTCTAAAAAAAGAAAGAGGTATCTTCGTGGACAAACAATCCCGAGCCAGATGCATCAAGAACATTCCACGGTTCGGAGCTTGAATCACAATGTAGTCCCTAAGCTTCTCCGCTAGTTCCTGATGACCATGGCCCGCCCGAAAATCAAAGAAAATTGTCGCGTGGAGAACCGCTTGAGGTTCAGGGGCGCTCATCCATCTGTCAAAGTAATTCCTCCAAACTACAAATGGTTTCCTCCATTTTGGGTTTGAAGCCATGATCTCCCCTTTGCAAAGGGGGTAACCACACGCCTCCAGATGTTGTATCGCAAGGTTCCCGAAACGGCGGAAGTATAGTTTTCCTGATTTGACATGGTCCCAATCTTCGGGCGGTGTCTCATAAATCAGGGCGTTGTCCTGATCGGTCTTGAAGGTTTGCTCATGCCTTCCTTCGCTTCCCATTAATATCCAGCAATATGGATACGGAGGCGGGCCGAGTTGTTTTTCGAGCAATATGAGCACTCTTGTTACAATGTGATCATTCAACGCGGTAATCATCTTTGCCACATCATTGGCCTTGGCGCCCTCCGTAATTAGTTTTCGAACTATTAGCGGAGTGGCTTCCGACAATGGGTAAAGGCCTTCAATCTCAGTTTGGGCGACTATTTCCCTGTAAAGAGATATGGGAGAAATCCCTTGGTCCACCATAATGTCATGAGCGGACACGACCCCCACGGTCGTGTTTCCTTCAACAATCGCCAGATGATGTGTTTCAAGATTCATCATTGTTATCAAAGTGTCAAAACACAATGTGTCCGCAGACACCGATTTTACCGGGGATGTCATTATGTCTGAAACCGGAGACTGTGAACTGACGCCCACGGAAACAACCTTAGTCCGAAGGTCGTTGTCGGTGACAATTCCCACGATGTCGCCTGAAGCGCCTCGTGCCAGGATCGATCCAACACCCTTTTCGGTCATGAGGGCTGCGGCTTTTTGTATTGTGTCGGACGCTGAAACCACTTCAAGGGGGCGTTTCACTATGTCTTTAACTCGAGATGTAAAAAGGCTGAGCGCCTGTTCAGCTCTTGGCTCAAGCTTTTGACTACGCAACTCCTCATAAGCGCTCTCCATCACGTCGCTGGAAAATTTTTCCCAGAGATGGCCGGCAAAAGATGGGCTTTTCTTGAGCAAGTCGAGAAATATGTCCTTATCGAGCAAATAGCAGAAGGTATCCTCAATGGCCTCCACATTAAACAAGGACTTTACACCGCGGATAATCGACAATGCTCCAAAATGGCTTCCCTCGCCCCGGATATCTTGCAGTATAGACTGATCATCCGTATCTGTGAGACTTATCCGGACAGCGCCTCTAAAAATCAGGAACAGATGAGTCAGTTCCGACACATTTTGTTCGAGAACCAGGGTTTCTCTGTCAAAGAAATCCAGTCTCATCCGTGTGGCTATTCTCTCTAAAGTCTGGTTTTCCAGCTCATTGAAAGGCCTGGTAGCCTTAAGGAAATCCAGAACTGCCTCCGGGTCGGCCTTGTGCGAATCTTTTTCTTGCGGCATTGAATATCCCTCACAAACTAAATTTAGTTCAAACCACGGATTCGTACAATTCTTTCAAGAAAACTTTTCCGCCACTATTGCCTGAAGCCTATCGATTACTCCGAATGTATCTTTTAATGTCCGTTTTTCACGTTCAGATAGATCAAGTGGATCAATTATGTAGCCTGGCGCAGTCCCAACGTCGATCGCTCTCAATTGACTAATCAAAATCAACTGTGTTTGAAATTCGTACGCTTCCACAACTTCTGAACACAAGTCCCTGTCTATGGCTTTAATACGGGCAAGCGCCTTCAAACGGGCCAAAGTGTTTGTTTCCATTACTCTATAACTGAAACACATTAATCTTGCGAAATCCGCAAAAGGTTCAGCCACGCGACTTTCCAGATCAAGTTTTGCGGTTTGGGCGCCATCAGCTTCAACAATAGCTTCACGAAAAAAAGACACCGGTGGCTTAATACTGAGAAAATCCTCGGCCATTCCCTTCATGAACTTGACGCTTGACGATACTTTGTCAAAAAACAAATTCAGGAAAGATTTTGCAATATTATTTGCTCCTGGTAAAGGTCGTGTGTCGAGAAAATTCTTTGCAATTCTTATTTCAGGTGGGATAGGGTTTGATGTCCACTCATCAGCATATTTTGACCAGACTTCCAGAGAGCCTCGCCATCGAGGGTTCGCCGCTGATATTTTGGATCTCAAATTTTCTC
>JAZDKD010000272.1:0-2233 GCA_043803345.1 Pseudomonadota bacterium | reverse complement strand
GAAGAAATCAAATTTGTCGATCCTGCCCAAAAAAAGTCAAAAAATGGCGCCCTTGCTCTTCCTGTGACAGGGATTGATGAGATCCAAAACAGCATTCTTGAATTGCTGTCTGAAAAAACTGGCTATCCTCCCAGCATGCTGGACACTGGACTTGACCTTGAGGCTGATCTGGGCATAGACACGGTGAAACAGGCTGAATTTATTTCCGATGTGAGGGACAAATTTAACATACCCCGCATAGAGGGACTCAAGATAGCTGAATTCCCAACCATTAGACATATCATCAACTTCGTTATGGAGCATTTAACCTCAGAAGACTCAGATGGAGACAGCCATGATAATGGAACGAATGATCGAGATGTCCTAACGTCAGGCGATCAGATTGAAGTAACCTCTAAAATACTTGACCTGCTTTCTGCGAAGACAGGCTATCCAACTGAGATGCTTGATGTGGATCTTGACCTCGAAGCCGACTTGGGAATTGATACGGTCAAACAAGCCGAATTTATTACTGAAATTAGGGAAACTTTTAAAATTCCACGGATCGATGGTTTAAAAATAGCCGACTTTCCTACGATTAAACACATCATTGGCTTTGTAATGGAGAAAAAGGCTTTATCCCCCGTGGCGCCTGATACTCCGGGGAAACAGGCTCCTTCAGTGGCCTCGCTTGCAGAATCCACTCCGGTATATTTGCGTGAAGCTGTGTTGACACCGGTCGCCACAGAAAAGACCTCTACGGTTCCAGCTATAGATGAACTCGTCATACTTGGGGGAACTGATCTCTTAAAGGAAAGGTTTCGGAAAATTATGGGACCTGTTCCCGTCACAGCGTTGGAAGACCCCAAAGAAATAATCAACAGGCGAGATAGACTTCTTGGAGTAATAAACGTCTCGACTCGCTCAAATATCCAAACCGCTCTCGACAGATCATTTGAACTGTTTCTCCAACTGGCTAGCGCCTACGATAATGGGCCGGTTTTCATGGTTAACATCGTATCAGAGGACGGCGCTTTCGGATTCCGCAACCCGGATTCCAATGGTTACCTGTTCGGGGCAATCTCAGGGGCGGCCAAATCATTTGCTAGAGAGTATCCCCAGACAATTTGCCGATGCGTAGATATTCATCCGGAAGTCATGGATGAACATGCGCCGGGCATTTTCCTCAGGAGTGTTGCCGAGGATTTTCCTCTGGAAACAGGCATTGGGAAAAACCTGCAACTTCAATGTGTTCGATTTTCAGAACCACTACGGCGAGTCGATACTTCTTCCGCAATTATCCCTAATGAAGTGGTTCTGGTTACCGGTGGAGCCCGTGGGATAACCGCGGCGTGCGTTAACCGGATAGCCGAACTGGTTCCGGCGACTTTTATAATCCTGGGTCGTTCTTCCCTCTCGAGTAGAGCTGAGATAATGTCTAAATTCGGAGGAACGGAATGGGAGGCCGAAAAAAATAGAATAATCGACAGGCACAAAAGGGAGAGCACAATCCCTACACCTGTTCAGGTAGAAAAGGAGTTGGCAAAATTACGCAACGAGGTCGAGGTCTTTAAAAACCTCAAAAAACTTAGAAGCTTAGGACCTGAAGTCATCTATCGAGCAGTCGATATCACCGAAGCTTCCGCTGTCGATAAAGTGATAGAAGAAGTCGCCGCCCTCTGCCGACGTGTCGACGTCTTTGTACATGGAGCGGGAATCGACATAAGCAAATCCCTTCGCTCCAAGACGATTGATCAGATCCGGTCGGTTTTTGACGTTAAGGTTGAGGGAGCCAGAAATATCTTGCAGGCCCTTGAAAAGAATGAACTTCTCCCCAGAAGACTGATCGCCTTCGGAAGCGTGGCCGGACGGTTTGGCAACGTCGCTCAGATAGACTATTCAGCCGCTAATGACTCCATTGCGCACATGT
This sequence comes from Pseudomonadota bacterium, assembly GCA_043803345.1. Lineage (GTDB taxonomy): Bacteria > Desulfobacterota > Desulfomonilia > Desulfomonilales > Desulfomonilaceae > CAJBEZ01. The sequence goes on along the minus strand of JAZDKD010000272.1, from coordinate 324 downwards.
TCAGGTGGATTAACTCCAACGCTGGGGAAGTCCGGGCTTCCGTAATAGATTGGGCCCCGTGGGCAGAAATAGGCATGGCGACAAAAGGAAGCGTTCAAAAGACACTTGAGCAGGCCGGAATAGATTTTATACCGCCTCATTAGGGGGTCGACGCTTTCCTTCAGGAACTGGCAAGACCATCAGGTTCAGCGGAAATACTTGTTGCAGGTAAACTCGGGCCTTTTGAAAGGGACGCTTTTTCCATTCCATACTTTATGGCAGCTAAAGATCATGTCCTGGCAGGACAGAAAACCGCAGTGGACAAACTAATTCCCGGCGACAGAG
>JAZDKD010000271.1:0-4036 GCA_043803345.1 Pseudomonadota bacterium | reverse complement strand
GTTTGATGAGTTTCAGAGCAAGTTCGCCAAACCTGTGTCCTTGCCTGATGTCGCCAATTATCGAGCAAAGAATTAACCCGTATCCAGCATAGACAAAGGCTGATTGCGGTGTGCCGCCATACCTTACAGAGAGACGCGCCATCCTGAAAAGCATGAGCAGAAACAAGTTGGGGACAACGGAATATGCCGCTGAAACAACAGTTTCCATAATACGCATAGCCCCAAGCTTTTTTTGATCGCTCATTTTCGGTTGTTTCTCAATTGCCTCAATTCTCCGTCCACTTAGAGCCAACCTTGTTCTGACAAAATCGGCCAAAACCTTTCCCTTGCTAGGGTTATCGGGAAACTTTTCGCCGAGCTCGGCCAGGAGAGGTAACGCAATTTGAATTGCCGCAGCTCTATCATTTAGGGCAATGAGAGCCCGTATCTTCATCTCGTACACCGGTATCTTTTCTTCCAGTCGCTGCGCATGCCTGCTAACAAATGACGTCAATTCTTGCACATCGTCAAATCTGGTAGTTAGGTAGGCCGCTCCTGTGCCCTCAATACACAGCGCCAGAGTCAAGTCGTAGTCTCGATGCCAGCAATTGTCTCCCAATACCCTGATACCTGTCTGAAAATAAGTGAACGCTGCTTCATAAGCTCCTGATTCCCTGGCTCTCTTTCCTGCTTCCAGGTTAATTTTAGCGAGTTCGTGCCTCTCAGCGTCAGAAACAACCATGCTGATTGCCAAATTCATCTGGTTGACGGCTTCGAAGATCGTATTTCCCTCAGGATCCGCAAAAGTTTTTTGAAGTAAAGCTTGTCCTATATGTTGGTGAATCGACGGTCTTTCTTGCTCAGGAACCAGTGAATAAGCCGCATATTGGATCCGATCATGGGCAAACCTGTAGTTAACACTCATCTCCAGTTCTTGGACTGGAATCCCAAGTTCAAGCAATTTGTATCCATCGCCTACCGGATAGATTAGGCCTTCTGAGACGCTTGGTTTAAGATCCATGACAACGTCTTGGGGCGACACATCAGCAGCTTGCGAAAGCAGTTGAATCCCAAATTCTGTTCCAATGCACGCTGCTGTTTTCAACAAATCCTGATTAACCTTCGGCGTTTTCCTTATTTTTCTTACCATGAGATCAACAACATCATTTGGAATTTGATGGTGTCGAATACTCTCCAAATCACATTGCCAAGCCCCTTGATCGAAATCAAACCTAATCAGCTTTTCTTGATAAAGTGTTTGTAGAAACTCCTTTAAAAAAAATGGATTGCCGATCGTTTTCTGATGGACCAAATCAGCTAAAGCTTCAGAATCAACATTACTGCAACATAGGGTATCCGCCACCAATTCGCCGACATCTTCAAGTCTGAGGGGTTTCAAATGGATACGATTGATGAGTATGTGGTTTTTTTGAAACGCCTCCAAGGTAACAAACAGAGGATGTGACGAATCTACTTCGTTGTCACGATATGCTCCAATCAGAAAAAGGTAGCTTGTATCAGAATCCGTCATTAGCAATTCCAGTAATTTGATAGAAGAAGTGTCTGCCCACTGAATGTCATCAAGGAAAATTACGATGGGATGCTCATGATGACACAAGACGCGCATGAATTTCTGAAACACGATTTGGAAACGGGTCTGAGCCGCTATGTGTCCCAACTCTGGGACACTAGGTTGTGGTCCAACGATGAGTTCGATTTCTGGTATGACTTCTGCTATGATCTTGCCGGAGTTTCCCAGCGCGTTGAGAAATCGGGATTTCCAGTCTGCAAGACTTTCTTGACTCTCGGTCAATATCTGACTGATTAGTTTTTGGCAGGCTGAGATTACAGCGCTATGAGGGATGTTTCGACCAAATTGGTTGAATTTTCCAGAAACAAAATATGCGCCTCTCCCAGTTACGGGCCTGTAAACCTCTTTGACTAATGATGTTTTTCCTATACCAGCCTCTCCCGTGACAAGAGTAACTTCTTTTCCACCTTTCGAGACACGAGCAAACGCGTCCAAGAGATTTTCCGTGTCCGAATCTCGACCATATAGCTTTTGCGGGATTTCAAATCTCTCTGGAACGTCTGAACAGGCGAGTTTGAAATTTGGCGCAGTTCCGTGTTTCTGAATCTGGCGCAAACACTTCTCAAGGTCCGACTTGATGCCTAAAGCGCTTTGATAGCGGTTGTCGGCATTCTTTGCGAGAAGTTTCAGGATGATATTGGAGAGGACTTCAGGCAGTTCGGGATTGATTTCCTTTGGGGACCTTGGGGTTGCCGCAATATGGCAGTGAACTAATTCCAACGGGTCATTAGCCTCAAAAGGAAGCTTTCTGGTAAAAAGTTCGTATAGCGTTACTCCGAGAGAGTAGTAGTCGGTTCGGTAGTCTATATGGCAATTCATTCGGCCGGTTTGTTCCGGAGACATATATGCCAGGGTCCCCTCTAGAATGCCCGGGCTAACAAGAGCAGTGTCCTCATGAGTCAAATCAGTGGAAATACCATAATCTATTATCTTCAGCATTCCAGAATGGGGATTCATGATAATATTCGATGGGTTGATGTTTTTATGAATCACATGAGCCGCATGGATCTGGCCGAGGCTTGCACAGATTTGGATTGCCATGGTCAGAGAATATTCCAAACTGAACTCTTCTGATTCCATAAGTGACTTCAGCGATTCTCCAAGTATGTCTTCGGCAATGATTACGAGACCATCCTGATACTTTTCCATCCCATAGACATGAATAACCCCCGAAAGCCCCTGTAGCGCACAAGCAATTCGGTATTCGTTCCTGTATTGAGCGATCTCTTGAAGTCTTGGCCGGCTTTTGGCAAGTAGCTTGAGAACTACAGGTTCTTTGCCTTCATTACGGACCGCGCGATAAATTTCAGAGATTTGACTTGTGTAAATCTTGCTGACAATCTCATAGCCTGCAATGGTAACCATATGTGTCTACTTCTTTGTTAGTTGGCTCGAAGGGTTTGATACTTAACCATTCAGTTACAAAACCGCTCATAATGCAATCAAAATTTAATCAATTTTTGTTAGCGCCTAATAGTTTGTTAATGGCAACATAAGTTACTTTTGCCGACTCTAGATAATTCCAGCGAACCCCTTGAAACTTTCTACCGGCAAAAGATCGACCAAGTTTGGGCCTGACCATTTTGCAAGAACCTCATCGTGCGAATTCGCACATTTTGGCCTTATTTAAGGGTGCGTTTTCGCACGCTAAAAACGCCATTAAATTGGGCTCTTGGGGCAACAGATTATCAATGGCGTGCGATTTAGCTCATCGCAACAATCTATGGCGCTGATTTCGATTCAAAAAACCTGAAATATAAAGCTAACTGATTAAACTTACGGTGTTTTTTCTTTTACTATATTTCCAAACAATCTGGCGCCATTCATGCTAACGTCATTTGCATAATAAATACCTTTGTCCCAAAAATCGAGATTTTAAAGTTTCGAGCCGGAGGAACTGTTGATCATATCCGAAACCAGTTTTAATCGTCTGTGCGAAAAATCAACCAAGGCGAAGGTTTCTTTGGGCTCGAGGGGGGGGGACCCCCTATTTCCTGATCCAGTAGTTTCAGGATTTGCCGAAATCAATGATAAATTTTTGTTCCCAGTTTTAGATTTTCATCCTCTGAATTGTTGAAAAGGGGCGCTATGACAGGATTCTCGGAATTTTCTACGTTTTAAGAAGTTTATGGAAGTTTCATGTTAATTTCGATCTTTATTTTGTTAACCATAATTCCAATTTCAACCTGATCATTTTTAGTATTGCGCCCTTGGCATAATAAACATACCCTCTTTTTTACTTTAGTCTGGACAGTCAATAATGGCTGTCCATTTTTCTTAAATTCAGATTTTCAGCCTGTAGGTTGGCCCCTTCATTACCATCTTTTGTGGACAAGAAGCATTTCCCGATAACGTAACGATTCGTGTCAAAATCAGACTCTTGAAAAATACCGGTTTACGAGGCGACCAAAAAAGGGTTTCTATACTAAAACCTATTGACGCCAAGACTTCTTGCGGCAATATGTT
>JAZDKD010000270.1:0-6458 GCA_043803345.1 Pseudomonadota bacterium | reverse complement strand
ATCTATTTTGATTTCAAACCTTTCTCCATGCTCGGTGGAGAGGTCGAAGTACTCAACCAACTCCAGATGGGCGCTATTCAGGGCATGGGATGCAGTTCCGTTGCCGCGACCAACCTCGGTCCCAGGTTTGGTATCGTAAACCTTCCATTTTTGGTCGACTCTTTTGAAAAACTCGACAAATTTGTCGGGAGTGGTCAACTCTTCGACCATTTCTTAATGGCCATGGACCACCAGGGGATCATCGGACTCGACATCACTGGTTATGGCAATTACGGCTGGGCGACCATGATCCCGGTACGGTCACTTAAAGATGCGAAAGAAATCAAATTCAGAACGGCTGAAGCCGCTGTCAACCAGTTGCTCTATCAGGCGTGGGGATTCAACCCGGTGGCCATGCCGTGGCCCGATGTGCCTATTGCCCTGAAGCAGGGCGTCATAACAGGTTTGGATCACACACCTATGGTGTGCAATATCACCAAGAAATTTGAGGACGCGAAATACTTCACCTACCTGAATTACGCTCAAGGGCTTTTCATCTGGATCTTCAACAAGGCGTGGTTCAATTCCTTGCCGCCAGATCTCCAGAAGACCTTCAAAGAAGTAGTTCACGAAGTCTGCGCCAAGATTCGTAAAGAGACTGTGCAGCAGGAAACCGATGAAATAGAGGCTGCAAAAAAAGCCGGTGTTGAATTCATAAGTCTTTCAAAAGACGAACTGGACACTCTAAGAAAACTGGGCGACTCTGTTCATAAAAAATTCGCTCCTGAAATAAATAAGCTGTACCCTGGGGACAAATACAAGCCGGCCAACTTTCTCGAGGAAGTTGATGGATTCTTAGGTTACAAGCCATAGATTTGTAAATCAATTGGGAGGGGGAGGTTAGTCTAACCCTCCCCTTTTTTAAAAATATCAAGGAATCCCAACATGTTCGGAAAAATCCTCGATGTAATCGACAAGATTCTCACTTTTTTTGAGGACTGGACCCTTTTTCTAAGTGTTCTTGGTTGCCTTATAGCGCTTTTCGCAAATGTGGTTTTGCGATACGGATTTAACTACACGTTGGCCTGGTCCGAGGAATTGGTCAGGGAAGTGATTATTTACACTACCTTGATCGGGTGTGGAGCGGCGGTCAAGAACCGCTCAATGATCAGAATCGACGCTGTGATTCAATTGGTCCCCAAGCTAAAGACCCCTTTGACGCTGTTTAGCAACACGGTCACAATCATTTTCGGCCTGATGATGCTTTATTACGGGTCAAAAATGGCCGCGCTTCAAGTGGCCACCCAGCAGAAAACCATCATTATGCAGATCCCGCTGGTTTATCTTTATGCGATGCTTCCGATCATGGGAGCCACTATGATCCTCCGTACGATCCAGATTATGTACCAGGATTATCAGACGAGCGCGGCGGAGCGTTAAAAGGCTGAACAAAGGGCGAGCCTGACGACTTGTCGCCTTATGTCCAGTTAACAGATCTTCTATTGACGTTAAGATTAGGAGACACAACCTCATGGAGTCGAGTCACGTTATAATCCTTCTGATCCTGTTGGGCTGCCTGGCCACTTACATACCGGTGTTCATGTGCCTGTTCTTCACGGCGGTTTTGGGGTTCGTCCTGTTTACCGATCTGCCGCTCCTGTTGCTCGCTCAGACACTTTTCAGGAGCCTGGATAACTTTGCTCTTGTGGTTGTTCTGTTTTTTATCCTTTGCGGCAATATCATGACCACCGGCACGATAGTCGAGAAGCTCATCAAGATGGCCAACGGTGTCGTGAGTTGGCTCCCAGGCGGGCTGGGCATGGCCGGCGTCATAGCATGCGCCCTCTTCGGCGCCATCTCGGGCTCTACAGTGGCCACCGTGGTCGCTCTGGGCGGCTTCATGATCCCCGCTCTGCTGGAAAAGGGCTACCCTAAGAACTATGCTGTTGGCCTAATGACTACTTCCGGCAATCTTGGAATAATCATTCCCCCTAGCATCTCAATGATCCTATATTGTATGATCAGCAATGTTTCCCTTGAAGGGCTTTTTTTGACGGGCTATCTGCCGGGCATCCTGATCACAGTTCTAATTTGCGCCTATAGCTATATTTTGTTTCGTAAAAATACCAAGATTGTCCGTACGCCGATCGGTAGCGTGGGGGAGTTGGCGGCTGTCTTTAAAGAGGGTTTCTGGTCGTTGATGTTGCCGGTCATCATCTTCGTTGGAATTTTTTCCGGAGTGTTCACAGCCAACGAGGCTGCAGTAATCGCGTGCGTCTACGCCCTTGTCGTGGAGTTGTTCATTCACCGTTCCATGGGCCTCAACCAGGTGAAGAAGGTCTTCGTTTCGTCGGCGGTTACTTCCGCCACTCTTTTGATAATCGTCGCGGGAGCAAGTTGCTTTGGCCGGCTATTGACTTTGGAGAGTATCCCTCCAAAAATTACGGAAGCCGTCCTTTCAACTATTCAGTCCCCATGGGTTTTCTTGATGGTCATGAACGGACTCCTGCTAATAATCGGCATGTTTATGGACGTCATTTCCGCCACGATGATCCTGGGGCCGGTATTTATCCCGATGCTGAGTTCGTTTGGCATTGATCCGTTGCATTTTGGTTTGTTGATGACCGTGAATCTGGCCATCGGTTACTGTACGCCTCCTGTCGGGGTCAGCCTTTACATAACAGGGGCCATGGTCAATAAGGACCTCATTTGGGTCACTAAAGCCTGTTTGCCTTTCCTGGCCATCCAGATCGCAGTCCTTATGTTGATAACCTATTGGCCAAGCGCTGTGCTTTATCTACCTAAACTTATGGGATATACCCAGTAGACTGGGCATGCTTTAGAGAAGTTGATTCATCTCACCGGCGTTGGTTTTAGCGGTGAGTGAAAATCTCACAATATTTGAGCCCTCGCTTTTAAGTATCGGCGAGGGCTTATTTGTTTGTTTTTCCGTTGTCGATGCTCGGTTTAATCCCGAAACGCAGGTGCCTGAATTTCATCTGGTCTTCAGTCTTAACGCGGGACCCCACTCTTATCATCATAATGTTTTCGGCTCTGAGTGTTATGTTTGGTTCATTTGTGTAGACTTCCCGAAATCCGAACTTGCTGTATAAATGCTTCATCATCGATCGATGCTGAACAGCGCTCAGCCCTTTTCCCTCAAGGTCCCAATGCCATGAGTAACCACACATGTACGCAATTTTATCCTCAAAGAAATCCTCGGCTAAAGTTGCGCCAATAATCTTTTCTCCAAGTTTGCATCCCCTGTAGTTGCGGCTGATCTCAACAGCGGCAAGCTCATACATGAGGTCTCCCAGAGCGGCCCACCTATCCTTTGGGGCTGGGTATAAACCCACGCAATAACCAATGATAATGTTTGGGTCATCTATACCCAGCGTTACCCTGCCCCCGGGCTGGCTTGCGATGGTTTCGAAGTCGTCTATCCTGTGTATAATGGACGAATAGTGGGAAAAGTGCCCTAGTCCCGCGTCTATTCTAAGGTTCCCGAACAGAGGAGGTTTGCATGTTCGGCAAATGGCGATCGGCCCACAGTTGGTATCTATAATTTCGGTTTGACCGACAAAATCAGGGTTGTTTATCAGGCTCGTTTTCAACTCAAAAATCGCTCCACCTTGTTTGGAGGTCACGTGACATGATTATCAAATCTCTGTATTCCCCGTTGGTGTCACGAATGTAATCCTTGAGAGTTCCTTCATGCCTGAAATCCAATTTTAGAGCGGCCCCTACAGCAGCGTCTTCAACGCCGGATATGAACTCGGCGAAAAGTTTTTCAAGACCGAGATCCATTGCCGTCTTAACACAATCCAGTATTATCCAGCTCCCGATCTTAAGTGAACGAAAGTCTGGATGAACCAAGATTCTCAAGTGAGCCACGTGTCCTATACATGGGGCAGACGACAAGTGAAGTCTCAAATTAGCGATGATCTTACCGTCGGCCTCCCTGACCGCAATAATTGGTATTGTGCGTTTGTAGTCAAGCTTGCGCAGGAATTCGTGTAATATTTTAGGGTCGTTGAGTTTCTCCCTCAGAAACCATTGCTCGGTATCGGGAATTTCTGAAAAGAATTTGTTGAGTTCGTGCTCGTCCTGCGGCGTAACGAGCCTCAAGAGAACTGACTCACCGTCTTTGGTAACGATAGCCTTAGGGTAATCCTGGAACATAGGTGGGCTCCCGCATATGGCTCTTAATAGCTACACGCAGGTTATCAAAATACGAATTGTTATTCAATTGTTACAGGCGGTTCGGTATTCAAATAAAAAGCCTGTGAGTTCCGATCGGGAACCACAGGCCCTACGAACGTTCTGTCTTATAAATTCATCAGATTAATTAGCTACACTGATCTATGCGCGCCTATAGTGTTAGGCGTTTGATATCGCGGATCAGGAGTTCATTATTCTGGCAATTTCCTCCCTGTCACTATCCATGACATAGGGTATTCCTGAAATTGCCGCGCCTTCTCTGGTCAGAGAGACAAGGTCGTTTCGGTCGATATATGGCAGAGCGAATTTCCTGGCCCCGGCCATCAGTTGCTGTAACCCCTGTTTCAGCCTGTCCACATAAGAATACAGACCGATCGCGCCTGCCGGTAATTTCTTGAAATCGTTCCCAAAACGCTCTTTAAGATGACTTGCGACCGCAAAAAGCCCCAGATATCCCTCTTCCGGCGCTTTGCCTTCCGTTTCCATCTTTTCCGCCGTTAACTTACCGTTTGTCTTTCCTACCATTGCCGCGGCCATCAGCGCTCTTCCCAGGCATATCGCCTTGACATGGGGCGCGCCCAAAGCCAAGGCCTTGAAGATATGATCTTCGAGAGACAGGCCCCCTGCTATTGCAATCGGCGGGATGTACGCGTCTTTTGCCTTCAATGTCTCACACATTTCGTATGTTAGGCATTCAAGATAAACTGTGGGGATCCCCCATTCGTTCATCATTCTCCAGGGACTCATCCCTGTTCCACCGCCGGCGCCGTCAATTGTAAGCATGTCAATTTTGGCGTTTGACGCGAATTTTATAGCCCGCGCCAAGTCAACCGGCCTGTATGCCCCTGTCTTGAGAGTCACATATTTCGCGCCAATTTTCCTGAGACGTTCCACTTCCGAATAGAAACCGTCCTCCGTGACCATCCCAAGACGGGAATGTCTTTCGAATTCGGATATCCCACCCTGTTTGAACGCGGTCTGAGCCGAAGAGGCTGACGGATCCGGAAGCACTATGTAGCCGCGCTCTTTAAGTTGCAAAGCCCTTTCCAGGGAACTCAGCTTAACTTCGCCGCCTATGTCTTTGGCGCCCTGCCCCCATTTCAACTCGAAGATTTCAACGCCAAGTTTTTCTATGACATATTCAGGCACGCCTAACTTTGTGTCTTCCACATTAGCCTGAACGATCACCCCGCCCTTTCCGTCATACCAAGTTTTGTACGCGTTGATGCGTCGTTCCATTTCAGGAGATTTCACGATCCTGCCGTTCTTGAATTCCGCGTCCCTGTCCATCCCGCAAATGTTCTCACCGGCGACGACTATGATCCCTGAGATGGCGGCGCCGATGGCTATTTCTTCCCAATTGACTCTAGCAATATATGTGGATCCCACGGCGCCTGTGAACACGGGGAAATCCATGGGTATGCTGCCGTCCGCCCCGACCTTTGTGGAACAATCAACAGCGGGGAAAGTGGCTAAATCCGAATCAGCCTCTACGCCAAAAGCCCCAACACAGGTTCCCTGAATGTTGAAGTGTGAATAATCAATAGGGTAATCTTTGTCGGCTCCAGCGGTGATCTTGCCGTAAGGTTGCGGGTATATAACCTCCCGACCCCTGATAGCCGATCGGCCGATCTCACATGGACCTGGACATCCGTCAAGGCAGGTTACGCACATTCCCGATATAGGGGCCGCTTCGATCCTGGTTTTTGTTTTGGTGGCCGAACTCCTGTTAGGCTTGCTGTAAGACATATGCTTCCTCCAAAATTATTGAGAGTGGAACGCCTTTCTGTTTTAATCAGAACCAGACGCATAGTTGATGGATTTAAGAAATTTGGCGGGACCAATTAGTTAGTGAGGCTAATTGATAAGCCGACTAATATTAGCTACAATAATATTGGCTGTCAAGACTTTTGAGAAGCTTTCAGGCAGTAGTTTTTAGAGGTTTGTGGAAAAGAACTGAGTCCACTCATCCGTAATTTAGGATCGTCTTCAAATAGGGTTGACTAACTCAGTCCTTAATGAATAAGATGTCAAAAATCTTTTCCAGTCGAATATAGAACCGCTTTTGCCGATATTGTTTTTGCGTGATAGTCGCGTCAAAAAAGAGCGGATTGCTTTGTCCGTCATGATGATTGTCACAATTTTGCTCTCCATGTGAGGCCGAAAACATGAAAACAGCTTTGTCATTTATTGGTGTTTGGACCTTAACAATCCTGTTATTGATCGGATGGCTATTTCCCGGAACTGCGCAGGCAGGC
>JAZDKD010000269.1:0-4658 GCA_043803345.1 Pseudomonadota bacterium | reverse complement strand
GAGATAATGAGAACAGCGCCACCCTATGAATTCTATTGGGAGCCCTCCATTGGTGAACATTCTGTTCACGCTGTGACCCCGTTTAATGAAGCGACTCAAATTAGAATTCACGTGGAGTTACAATAGTGAAACTGATTTCATGGATTTAACGGAAAATATAAAGTACAAAAAGCAAGGCTTGCCACTGATAATAGTGGCCATAGCCGAGGCTGTTTTTTGAAACGCAGTGGACAATTATGAGCTGGGCAAATATACTGATCTGAATCTAGGAGATTGGAGTAAACGAAGTTGAACAGCTTGTTCGAACACATCGCTTCGGAGGAGCGCATTACAGTTGATATAGTTGAAAAGCTCATAGATTCAGGCAGATTTGTCATATTCAAGGCTCCACCCAATGGTAGGGCTGTGGCTGTGGGAGATGGTCTGAAGGTAAAAGTCAACGCCAACATAGGGACTTCCCCAGATTTGGTAGACGAAGAACTTGAACTTCGTAAGCTGGGCGCGGCTATAAAAGCCGGATCCGACGCCGTAATGGATCTTTCCACTGGTGGTGATCTCAGGTCGATCAGAAAAAAGGTTGTGAACGAATCCACCATTCCCGTGGGCTCAGTTCCTATTTATGAGGCAATTGTGGGAGCTGTTCGCACATGGGGGGCTTCGGAAAAGATGACTGGTGATGAGATGCTTGACGCTATCAGATTACACGGGGAAGATGGAGTCAGTTTTGTCACCGTTCACTGTGGAGTAACCCTTAGCGCAATTGAGCACCTTAAAAGAAAACCGCGTGTTTGCGGAATCGTTAGTCGAGGTGGCAGTTTCGTCGCAAGATGGATGAGAGCGAATAAAAAGGAGAATCCTCTTTATGAAAGATTCGACGAAGTCCTAGATATTTGCAAAGAATACGACATGGTTTTGAGCTTGGGTGATGGACTAAGACCTGGCGCTGTCGCCGATTCAATGGATGCCGCGCAGGTTCACGAACTAATAGTCTTGGGTGAATTAAATAGGCGAGCTAGGCAAAGAGGGGTTCAGGCGATTATTGAAGGCCCAGGGCATGTTCCATTGAATCAAATAGCTTCTCAAATAACGCTGCAAAAGCAACTATGCGACAACGCGCCATTTTATGTTCTTGGACCTTTGGTTACAGACATTGCGCCGGGTATGGATCACATTACATCAGCGATTGGAGGAGCCATAGCCGCGTTTCATGGGGCTCATTTCTTGTGCTATGTAACTCCATCAGAGCATTTGGGCCTACCCAACGAGGAGGACGTCCGAATAGGCGTGTTGGCGGCTAGAATAGCCGGACACGCTGCTGATCTGGCGCGAGGATTGGAAGACGCCTGGAAATGGGATGAAGATATGAGTAGGGCTAGGAAAGACCGCAATTGGCCTGAACAATTGAGATTGGCTCTTTCTCCTGAACTTGCAAGGGACATCAGGCTACGAACATGTTCTGAAGACCATGCTACTTGTACTATGTGCGGTGATCTCTGCGCCTATAGAGCTGATTCCTGATTCTTGCGCATCTTCAAAACTGCCGGTGTGTTTTTTCAGTTATATTTATGGCGTTTAAGGGAATTTAAGATCACTTTCTTCGAGAAGGCCATATATTTGCGCCGAATTTTCCGCCTGTTTGAGGTTGTTGGTGAGAATGGGATCTTTGAACAGCCGTGAAATTCTAGCCAATGCCTTGAGATGATCACCAGCGCAATCCTTTGGGGCAATCAACATGAAAAAAAGGTAAGTGGGCTTATTGTCCATGGAGGAAAAATCAATTCCATTTTCACTTCGACCAAAACTTGCCGCTAATTTTTCAAGACCTTCAAGTTTGCCGTGCGGTATGGCTACCCCGCCCCCAAGTCCGGTGCTTCCGAGTTTTTCTCTCTCTAATATAGTTTTAAGCAATTGTTTCTTGTCCAAACTGGGATTGGCTTCTAGAATCGGCGCCACAAGTTCAGCTAGCGCTTCTTCCTTAGAAGTTGCTTTCATCGATCCTATTATGGCGTCACTGCCGAGGAAATCTAATATCCTCATTTGAAAACTCTTTCATTCCTTGAAGGAAATTCACATCAATCAAAAGGGTGTAGGCTACCTACACCCTTTTGATCAGTCAGTTTTGATAATGATTGATGGCACAAAAAACCAAAATGTTTTACCGTAACAAATTTCTTTGTTTCAAAAACAAATGATTCGTATCAGGCGCTTTGAGGAACTATCAATCCATAATTTCCATCTTTTCTTCTATATACTACATTAATTGTCTGGGTTGAAGCATTGTTAAAAACTAGAAAATCTTGATGAGAAAGGTCCATCTGCATGGCCGCCTCGTCAACTGACATTGGTTTGATGAAATAATTTTCAGTCTTCACAATGACAGGTTCTTTGTCGTCTTCGAAACTTTCAGACTCGTAAATGTCTCTTCGCCATCTAAGCTCCTTACCCTGAGACGGTTTGTGTTTCCTGATCTTGCCTCTATACTTCTTAACTTGTCTTTCTATCTTGTCCATCACTAGATCAATGGCGGCGTACATGTCCTCATGGGTTTCTTGTCCGGTTATTCGAAGACCATCTACACTGATGACAACATCGGCCATTTGACGGAATTTTTGAACAGACAGAGTAACCTGACTTTCCAATGGTTTGTCTATGTACTTGGTCAATTTCGCCGTTCTGTCCTGAACGTAACTCTTGATGGCCTCAGAAGGCTCCATATGTCTGAAAGTTACCGCTACTTGCATGTTATTCCTCCTTAAGCAGATCCCAGGCTGTGGACCTGTTTATCAAAACTTCTTTTTTCTTTTACTTGATGGAGGGATTCCGAGCATGTCCCTATACTTCGCTACGGTTCGCCGGGCTATGGTAATGTCGGTTTTAGCTAACTCCTCCACAATCTGTTTATCACTAACAGGTTTTTTGTGATCCTCTGACCTTACAATTCTCAGGATGTGATTTTTAACCGATTCGGAAGCGATTTCGTCCGCTCCGTGTTTTATCCCTGAGTTAAAAAAAAACTTCAATTCGAATATACCTCGCGGAGTATGGACATACTTGTTTGAGGTCACCCTACTTACTGTAGATTCATGCATCTCTATGTCATCCGCAACATCTTTAAGGACCAAGGGTCTCAAATAATCAATTCCCTTGTCAAAAAATTCTCTCTGAAACTTCAAAATAGATTGAGTAGTTTTATAAATGGTCCTCTGCCTTTGGTGAATGCTCTTTATCAACCAGATTGCATTGCGGATCTTTTCCTGTAGATAATCCCTGGTTGAAGACGATGAAGAACCGTTGTGCAAAGCCTTTTGAAAAATAGAATTGATCTTCAACAAAGGCAGACCATCATCATTCAATATGATCGAATAATCATTTCCTGACTTAAAAATAAAAATATCTGGAGCCACATAAACAGTATCAAACGCCCCTAGAATTCTGCCAGGTTTGGTATTCAACTTTGAAATCAAATGGACAGCAGATTGCGTATTGTGTAAAGATGCTTTAATTTTTCGAGACAGATATTCAATTTTTCCTGATTTAAGAATATCAAATGCTTCCTCCAGGATTCTAACAGCCAATTCGTTGGGTTGCTCAAGCGCTCTAGCCTGAATCAGCAGGCATTCTCGCAAATCTCTGGCGCCTATTCCAACAGGTTCAAAATCCTGAACTTTTTCTAAAACCGATTCAATCCTTTCAACGGGAAACTCGAGCCCGTTAGCCAAATCCAGCAATGAAACGTCAAGGTAACCATCGTCATTTAGATTGCCGATGATCTCCAAGGCAATTCTTCTGTCCTCCCCGTCAATCCGACTTAACCTAAGTTGCTCAACCAAGTAACGAAAAAGATTATTTTTGTACGAAACGAAGTTTTCAAAAGACGGGCGGTCGGAGTAATCACGAGAAGGCCGTGAGTAATCTCCGGTATAGTTTTCAAGGTAATTGTCCCAATCAGACGCCAACGCCTCGGAAGCAGGATTGGCGGTTTCGGTAGTCGCATCTTCAAGTGACTTCAAGTCATCTCTTGACGGGGACTCCTTATCTGTGAACGGTTCATCATAGTTCGATAATTCTAAAGCCGGGTTCTCTTTCAACTCCTGTTCCACCGCCTCAAGCATTTCAAGATGGTTGTACTGAAGGAGTTTTATAGCCTGTTGTAACTGGGGCGTCATGACCAGTTGCTGGACCTGACGCAATTGCTGTTTGATTTGGAGAACCATAATTATTCAAATAAACTACATACTAAACTTTTTGCCCAAATAAACCGCCCTGGCGCGTTCACTCGCTGCGATCATTTCGGGGGGGCCTTCTTCTAGAATCCGACCTTTATCTAAAAGATATACTTTATCACATACCCCAAAAGTTTCTCTAGTGTTATGATCAGTTATTATCACTCCTATGCCACTCTCCTTCAATTTGAGAATTATTTTCTGAATTTCCAAAACCACAATTGGATCCAAACCAGCAAAAGGTTCATCTAGAAGCATAAAAACAGGATTAGTAACCAGAGCCCTAGTTATTTCCAGCCTCCTTTTTTGGCCGCCTGAAAGGCTTTCGGCCTTCTGGTTTTTGAGGCCTGATATGTCAAGCTCAGAAAGCAGTTGTTCCAACCTTTGCTGTCTCATTATTTTTTCAGGTTCAACAGTTTCCAAAATGGCCATAAC
>JAZDKD010000268.1:0-6642 GCA_043803345.1 Pseudomonadota bacterium | reverse complement strand
GTCTTGTACGCTGCTTTTGGGATACTTGACGAGCAAATGATTCCGGAGGTTAAATATGAAGCGTGGGTAATTCGTTATCTAATTTTCTGTCCCATGGCGTTTGCGGTCATTGTAATTTCCTACTTCAAGATATTCCAACGGATTTTTCTGGTGTGCCTGGCTTTGCTGGGGTTTGTCGGAGGAGGGGGGATCCTCGTCATGATAACCCTGAGTTCGCCTCCTGGGAGTGATTTCTATTATGCCGGGCTGTTGCTGACATCGATGTTTTATTTTGTTTTCCTGAGACTCAATTTTTTCATTGCCACCGCTTTGGCATGGATAATTTTTTTCCTTTATCAGTTTACCGCCATCTTCATAAAGGAGGTTTCGACCCCTGTTCTGATTAACAATTCCTTTTTCTTCGTTTCCTTCAACATAACCGGCATGTGGTCATGCTATATGATGGAGCGGTATTCCCGGCGGGATTTCATCCAGAGGCGCCAATTAACTGAACAGAAAGAAAAACTGAGAATGATTTTTGAGAACTCCCCGATAGGAATTCTGCATTTTGATCGTGATGGAGTCATTACCGCATGCAATGATAGTTTTGCCGCAATCATAGGCAGCCCAAAACAACTGCTTATTGGGTTGAACATGATTTTTGACTTGAAGAACTGTTTTTTGATGACAGCGATTCAAAAAGCCCTTTTAGGGGAAACAGGGCATTATGAGGGGCAATATGTGTCGGTCACGTCGGGACGAAGTTTTTTCGCCAGGGCCAGTTTCAGTCCGTTTATCTCCAGTCAGGGAAATGTTTTTGGTGGGGTTGGAATAGTCGAGGACATTTCCCTTAGGAAAAAAACCGAGATGGATCTGAAGGAGAGCGAGACTAGGTACAGAGCAGTGCTCGAATCTAGCCCCGACCCCTTAACCGTTTATGATAGGCAAGGACACGCCACATATGTGAACCCTTCATTTGAGAAAACTTTTGGTTGGTCGCAAGAAGAATTGCTCGGCAGGCGAATCGATTATGTTCCCGAGGATCAGGTGGCAAGGTCCATGCAAACTATCAAGATGCTTTACGAAGGTCAGCCTGTCTCGTCATTTGAGACTAAACGACTTACTAAAGACGGGAGACTCCTAGATATAAACATTAGCGGAGCTCTAGTAAGAAACATAGCCGGGGACCCCATTGGAAGCATGATCACTCTTCGCGACATTACCCAGCAAAAACTAGTGGAACAGGAGCTAAAATCCTCGGAAGAACGATACAGAATCCTGATAGAATCTTCTCCTATAGGCATAGGAATCATTCAGAACGGTAAATATGTTTACGCCAATTCGGCCCTCACTAAAATTCTGGGTTGCTATGGATCGGAAGAAATAGTCGGCGAGTCTCCTCTGACTTTCATCGCGGATAAAGGTATGATGAGGTTTTCCGAAACGAGCCTCGAGAATGTTGACCGATCTCAAACAATCAGGAATTACGAAATTATGGGATTGAAAAGGGACGGAGAGAGTTTCGACGCCTCAGTTTGGTCCAGCCATATAGATTTTAAGGGGATGCCTGCCATCCTTTCTTTTGTTATTGATGTTACTCAGGAGAAGAGCCTTAGAGCGCAGCTTATGCAAGCCCAGAAGATGGAAGCCGTCGGCACCTTGGCAGGAGGAGTGGCGCACGATTTTAATAATCTACTCCAGGCGGTGATCGGATATTCGGAAGTTGTGCTCAGCAGGAAGCAGAAATCGGACAGAGACTATGCCGACATACAGAAAATATTCGAAGCGGGTAAACGAGGAGCGGAACTTGTCAAGAATCTGCTTATGTTCAGCCAAAAAATCGAGCCAAAAAACTTACCGGTGGATCTCAACCATGAGATACTTCAGATACAAAATCTGCTGATTCATACCATTCCCAAGACAATTAAGATCGATCTTGAACTTGCGGATGATCTTCAGACTATCTATGCTGACCCTAATCAGTTGGGACAGATATTACTTAATCTTGCCGTTAACTCCAGAGACGCCATGCCGGACGGAGGGAAGCTCACTATAAGCACCACGAATTACGTCATGTCCCCAGATCACATTGATTCCAGTAGAGGAGTCAAAAAAGGCTCCTACGTCCTTCTAACTGTTTCCGACACCGGAACTGGTATTGACGATGAGCTTATGTCTCGCATTTTCGAGCCGTTTTTTACCACTAAGGAAGTAGGAAAAGGCACTGGTCTGGGACTTGCCACCGTATATGGTATCGTTAAACAGCATAAAGGTCACATATTTTGCGACAGCAAGGCGGGAGTTGGCGCAACATTCAGGGTTTATCTGCCGGTTTTGGAAAACGAAACCGATCCCGTGAATTCAAATGTCGAGGCTGTGCTAATTGGAGGGACGGAAACGATTCTGCTGGTCGAGGATGAGGAACTGGTCAGAGATTTAGGTCATGAACTTTTAAGTAGTTTCGGTTACGACGTGATCACCGCAGAAAATGGGCAACAGGCATTGGAAATTTTTCAAAAAGAAAAAAATAGGATTTCCCTGGTCATACTGGACCTGATCATGCCTGAGATGGATGGCAGGCGGTGTCTGAAAGAAATGCTTCAGATAGATAATAGAGTTCGCGTCCTTATTGCGAGCGGTTATTCCGAAGATTTGAACCTTGACGATGATATACTAGGCTCAGCTAGAGGCTTTATAAGAAAACCTTTCGACATGCGAACACTTATCCAGAAGGTCAGGGAAATATTGGATACGGATCCTCTGAATAATTTCGGTTGAAATCATAGAAGATAAACATGCCCAATAGCACAGGTCTGAATTTCAAATTAATCTCACGGAAAAGTCTTCCTGGGAGATATAATGTCTGACAAAAAAACTGTTTAAAACTATGGAGCTTTTATTTCCTGCTGCACCTTCTGGTTAGATTCTTTATCCTCTTCGAGTAACGCAGGAGGAGTCCGATGTTACAAAAATTCAGTCTCACTAAATATCTTGGTATCTGGTATTTAGCGCCATTTGCGTTGATGGCTGTTTCTTTGGTCATGATGGTCAACTGGCAAATGAAGAAACAAGCCCTCGACAACACTGACGCTGGACAGATTGAACAGTTGAAGGAAATCAACCCTGAAATCAGAGCGGTTTTTGCAAGCGGTTACTCGGGAGAGGACCTGAAAAACGACATGGAACGCCTTGGAGTTTACGGGTTCATCCCAAAACCTTTTAATGCCCGGAGTTTTCTCCAGGTTGTCAATGAGGTGTTTGAAAAGAATAAACTCTAAAATATTTGAGGCAGAACTCCGATAATGAACACCAATGTGGTTATTTTGATTTTTGAGGCTGTGTCAGTCTACCTGCTGGTCCTTTGGGCCCATTCGCTTCGACACCGCGTTGGGTTGGCCCCGTTCTACGCTTTGCTGGGCGGGATCACCGCAGTGATGTCGTGGGTGACTGACGCCGGTGTGCAGGTAGAAGCGAATGGTGTCACGTTCATGGTAGGATCCACAGTATTCTATACTGCGATTCTCCTCGGGGTTTTTGTTGTGTATGTGTTCGACGGGCCACATCCTACGCGAATTGCCATAATCACGGTCGCGGGGGTGTCGATTATGGTCCCGTTGATTGCCCTGACGTTGCACGCTCAGATGAAAATCTCCGGACATACTGCTTTAGTCTATGTGCCTCTACCAAGTCTCCGGATTAACGCAGCGTCCGTGGCGGCTACAGTCGCGGATTTGATTTTCCTGGCGATGTCATGGGAATTCCTTGGTAAGCCCAGGCTTCACATTAGGATAGGGGTCAGAGCTTTTCTGACTCTCCTTGGTGTGATGTGGCTGGATGTTTTGCTGTTCGCCACCGGCGCTTTTGCGGGAACTCCAAATTATTTTAGAATTGTGGAGGGCACTCTCCTGAGTCGGCTTATCATTTCCGTATTCGCGTGGCCCTTCCTTTATTTGTACCTCAACCAACAGAACCTCAAAATGGGACATGTGATGGTTAACCGCCCAGTACTGGCCATCCTGAAGGAAGTAGCTGAAGTGCGCGCTGAACTTGGTTTTGCGAAAGAAGAAATTGAACGTCGCAAAAATATGGAAAACCAACTCAAGAAATCCTATCACCGGTTGAACCAGATAATTGATTTTTTACCTGACCCTACATTTGTCATCGATCAAAATGGGCGGGTATTGGCATGGAACAAGGCGGTTGAGGAATTGACCGGCGTAAGAGCCGAGGACATGATTGGCAAACGGGATTACGAGTATTCATTGCCTTTTTACGGAGAACGGCGGCCTGTTCTGTTGGACCTAGCTTTAGAATGGAATGAGAATAATGTCGAGAAATACATTTCGGTAAAGCGACTTGATGACGGGGTCCTTCTTTCAGAATCCTATCACCCAATTCTTAAAGGTGGAATATTTCTGTCCGGAACAGCTCGTGTTCTTTACGACGGTGAAGGCCAGCCAGAGGGCGCAATAGAATCCGTACGCGACATAACACATGTAAAAATCGCCGAAAAGGAACTCAAGGAAAGCCAACGTCGTTTAGCTCAAATCATCGAGTTTCTTCCGGACGCCACGATGGTGATTAACGCTAAAGGACGAATTATAGCCTGGAACCAGGCGATAGAAAAGCTTACTGGAGTGAAAGCCTCCGACATGGTTGGGAAAGGCGATTATGAATACGCTTTACCCTTTTATGGCAAACGTAGATCGGTAATGCTCGATCTGGTGATGATGGAAGACCAAGAAATTGCGTCTGAATATCTGTACATAAAAAGAGATGGAAACCGTCTCGTTTCCGAGACCTATCTGCCGAATTTCTGCGGTCGTGGCCCTACCTGGCTTTGGAACGTCGCTGCGCCTCTTTATAATGATGACGGTAGAATTGTGGGAGCAATCGAGGCAATACGCGACATCACGGACCGTAAGAAGGCTGAACAGGCAATGCTCCAGAGTGAACGTTACAAGGCTGTGGTGGATCTAGCCTCAGGGGTGGCTCACAACTTTAACAATGTCCTCCAGATAATACTCGGAAACGCTGACCTTTCGCTTATTCGCCTAAAGGCTGGCGACACTGCTTATCTCGAACGTAGTCTTAACGCGATTATCGAAATTTGTGACCAGGGAGCTGAGACAGTCAAGAGACTCAACAGGTTTGCCAGTTTTGGAGACCTCCCCAAGGACGAATTTGCAGACGAAGTGTTTGATTTGTCAGAAGCCATGAGAGAAGCGGTTGAACTTACCAGACCCTGGTGGTGGTCCGACGCAAACAAGAGAGGAATCTCGATTGAAATGAAGCTGGATCTTAGGCAAAACTGTCTTGTCAAAGGCAAGAAGGGTCAAATAATTGAACTTTCGGTAAATCTAATCAAAAACGCCATTGAAGCAATGCCCGAGGGGGGTCAAATAGGCATTCAAACCACAGCCGACGAAAAATGGGCGCATATGAGTGTTAGCGATACGGGTATAGGGATTCCTGAAGAAAAACTGGGAAACTTGTTTAATCCGTTCTATACGACCAGCCCCGAACTAGGTAGAGGACTGGGGCTGTCCACGTGCATGAAAATAGTTGACGACCATGGTGGAGAAATAAAAGTGGAAAGTAATGAAGGAGATGGAACTACTTTCAACGTCATATTTCCCCGGACCGCATTATCTCCAACTCAAGGTAAAATACCCGTTACGGAAATGGTGATTAATCCTCTTAGCGTGCTGGCGATAGACGACATGCCGCAGGTCCTGGAATTCATGAAACAGGGTCTATCCAATCTTGGGCACACAGTTCTAACGGCTGAATCAGGCGAACAAGCGCTCCAACTTCTTGACGGTCGGTCAGTCGACGTTACTATTTGTGATCTGGGGATGCCTGGTATGAACGGATGGCAAGTTGCCAAGGCCATTAAGAATCGCTTCGCTGAACATGGCTTCAAGAAACCCTTGTTCATAATACTTACCGGTTGGGCTAACCAGGATTTCGATTCAGATATGTTGGAAGAATGTGGGGTCGATGCGGTAATCACCAAACCGGTGGACATTGACCACCTGGCCGGGTTGATCAACCAGTTTGGACAAGCTTCGGCCCTTTAATTCTTTGGTTGGTTCACCATGTAAATGCCTGTCCCAACAAGCGCCAGAGCCATTAACAATGTTTTTGTCATCGGTTCGTCAAGCAAGAATCCGCCCGCAAATACGCCGAAAATGGGGGTCAGAAAAGTAAATGACGCAAGTCTTGACGCTGGGTAGTGGCGCAATAACCAAAACCATGCCAGGTAGGTTATCGACGCAATCCACACAACCTGATATACAAGACTCCAAACAACAAGAGGCGCTAGAGAGGTAACACCCACCTCCCCCGATGCGAATGAGGCCAGCGGCAATAAAAGCCCGGACACGGCGAGTTGATAAAGCAGTGTTTTGCTTGCGGCTATTTTTGCCAGAGGACTTGCCTTGATCAGGACCGTGGTCGCCCCCCAAAGAACCGCCGCAACCGCCAGCATAGCGTCCCCAATTAGCATTCGGCTTGTAGGCAAATTCATTGACTCATGAAATGCCACAACGATGCCGGAGAAGGCGGAGCATAATCCCACAACCTGTATTATCCGGAGGCGTTCGCCCGGAATAAACGATTGCGCCCCCAGGGCGACAATGAATGGTGAAATGTAAAGAA
>JAZDKD010000267.1:0-4875 GCA_043803345.1 Pseudomonadota bacterium | reverse complement strand
TGATTTCGCCGATCAGGACAAAATTGTAGACATAGAGGTCGGCACAATAGTGGTTGCCACTGGTGTCGATGTCTACGATCCTACAGCCCTTACCGAACTCGGATATGGACGTTTTCCAAATGTTATAACTACATTGGAATTTGAAAGACTGATCAACGCAGGCGGCCCTTCCTCAGGGGAACTTATACGGCCCTCTGATCGAAAAAGGCCGAGGAACGTGGCTTTTTTGCAGTGTATAGGGTCAAGGAGCAAGAGAAGCAACCCTTATTGCAGTAATGTGTGTTGTATGAACACCATCAAGGACGCCCTACTCATAAAAGAACACTGGCCTGAAACAGAGGTCTTTGTATTCTACATAGACATCAGGGCATTTGGGAAAGGATTCGAGGATCTTTTCCAGAGGGCGAGAAGGGAAGGCGTAACATTTATCCGGGGACTACCGGGAGAGATCATTGAAGACATAAACAATGGGAGTCTAACCCTTTTGGGTGAGAATACTCTACTGGGGTCATCGTATCGTTACACCATGGAGATGGTGATCCTATCCGTGGGGATAAAACCGAGAAGCGACGCTCCAACGGTTCAAAGGCTTCTCAATTTGTCAACGGACACAGATGGATTTTACATGGAGGCTCATCCGAAACTTAGACCTGTGGACACAACCACTGGTGGAGTGTTTTTGGCTGGCGCGGCGGAAGGTCCAAAGGACATCAAAGACTCTGTGACTCAAGCCTCTGCAGCGGCTTCAAGAGCCAACATCCTTATGAGCAAGGGAGAAGTCAAGATTCCGGCCGTAACGGCCAGGATCAATCCCGACAAATGCGTCGCCTGCGGTTTGTGCGCGAAAGTTTGTCCTTATCATGCAATCGAAGGGAGCAAGGAGCTCGGATATTACCGCGTGGTCGAGGCAATGTGCCAAGGATGCGGAGCATGTGTTCCGGAATGCAAATTTGGCGCTCTTGATCAGGCTCACTTTTCTAACGCACAAATAGTGAGCCAGATTCACGAAGCTCTTGCCAATGAGCCGGAGCGAAAGATAGTTGCGTTTGCATGTAACTGGTGTTCATACGCCGGAGCTGACTTCGCTGGAGTATCCAGAATACAATATCCCGAAAACGTACGGATCATCAGGACCATGTGTTCGGCACGAGTGGCCCCGGAATGGATCGAACTGGCTTTTTCTTTGGGAGCCGGCGCTGTGCTGGTTTCTGGATGCCATCCGTCGGATTGCCATTACAACAATGCTAATCAAAACACAGCTAGACGCGTTGAAAAGTTCTGGAAGCGGCTGGACAAACTGGGGTTAAACAAAGACAGACTCCGTCTGGCGTGGGTTTCCGCCGCTGAAGGCGCTCAGTTCGCCAAAGTCATCAAGGACATGGAACAGGGACTCAAGGAACTAACCCCTGATCAAATTCTTGAGACCAAAAACAAATTGGCCAAGCGCCCGTCCAGAAAGGTAGGTCCTGTATGACGGTCAAAATATGGAATTTTTTCCCAAGGCAAGCTCTGTACGAATGCTACCAGTGCGCACGCTGCACCGGTTCTTGTCCTGCTCTTGAAGTGGCGCCTGCTCTCGGGCCACGGGAAACCATTTTAAAGTGCCTAAATCTTGGACACGACGAAGTTGTAGAAGATGAGAGACTTTGGGTTTGTTGCACGTGCAACGTTTGCGAAGATCGTTGTCCTCAAAAAATACCGATCTCGGATTTGCTGGTTGCCTTGAGAAACTCAGCCGCCAGGCGTGGCAATATTCCGGACAAACTCCAAATAGCCATAGAACTTTTGGCAAAAACGGGTCGATCCATGATAGTTCATCAGCTTGATGAGATGAGAGCTCATCATGGTCTGGCCCCCTTAATACCTGTGCCACTTGACGAGGTTCGTGAAGTTTTCAAAAAGACCAAGCTTGATGATGTCATAGAATTCTAATATACGGGTGGTCCATAAAACCTTTTTGTGACAAGGAAGCCATGAAATACGCTCTTTTCTTGGGATGCGCTATCCCCATTAAATATCCTGGATTCGAATCCGCTACCCGTAGGGTTTGCGAACGGCTGAAAATAGAACTCGTGGACATGCCTTTTGCCTGTTGCCCGCCCCCTACGAGTCTGAAAATGGTGCATTATGATTCTTGGCTGGCCCTTGCGGCCTTGAATCTTTGTCGCGCTGAAGAAGCTGGACTCGACATCTTGACGCTGTGTTCCGGGTGTGTCAACACCCTTAAAGAAGCTAATCACACCCTAAAAAAGAGTGAATCAAAGAGACGCAAAATAAACCGAATTCTCGAGGATCAAAACCATCATTATAAAGGGACGATTGAAGTCACGCACATTCTGGATGTGCTCTACCAGGACCGTGTTGTTGAGAAGCTTTTACAGGACATGGCTCAAGAATTGCCGATCAAGATCGGATGTCACTATGGATGCCATTATTTTAGACCTCCCAAGATCATGTATCCTGACGAATTGTCTGATTCTGAGTCGTATGTCCCGGTCAAGATGGATCATCTTCTATCAATCATAGGTATGGAGCCTACTGAGTATTCGAGAAAATTTCTATGCTGCGGGTCTCCACTTGGAGCTAACGCCGACCAGGACGCCGGTTACGCCATAGTTAAAGAGAAACTCGGGCACATTAGGGAAAGACATATAGATGCGCTTTCGGTGATTTGCCCATCTTGTTTTGAGCAGTTCGACATGGGACAGATCGCACTGTCGAGAAAATTCAAGGATCAATCAAAGATTCCCATATTCTACCTAACGCAACTTGTTGGGTTGTCTTTGGGAATGAATCCAAAAGAAGTAGGTCTTGATGTTCATAGAGTAAAATCTAAAAAATTGCTCGAAGGCTTAGGGATCTACTAAATTAAAACAGGAATTCGAAATGACAGAAAAAAGAAAACCAGCCTTAACTAAAGAACAGATAGAGGAACTGCGCGAGGACCTGAAACTTGCCGATACTCTTACTAGAATTGAGAACACCCTGCTTGTGTTGTCAGGGAAGGGCGGCGTGGGTAAAAGCACTGTAGCCGTCAATCTTGCCGCTGCGCTTGCCGCTTCTGACAAGGAAGTGGGCCTGCTGGATATAGACATTCACGGACCCAGTGTGCCGACCCTGCTGAAACTCGAGGGGGCGGAAGTCAAACACGGCATTGGAGGAGGATTAGAGCCGATAAAGGTCTCGAAGAATCTCAAGGTCATGTCAATGGAATTCGTTATGCGTGAAAATAAAGACCAGGCGGTCATCTGGCGCGGACCCATGAAGCATAGGATGATTCATGAATTCCTCTCGGAAGTAGATTGGGGAAACCTTGATTTCTTAATTGTAGACGCCCCTCCCGGAACAGGCGATGAGCCCCTTTCTATTTGTCAGATGGCCCCACCGCGCTCGCAGGCGCTTATTGTTGCTACTCCGCAGAAAGTCGCTATTCGGGACGTCAGAAAATCGATCAATTTCTGCAAGAGTCTTGGAATGCCGATCTTTGGCATAATTGAGAACATGAGCGGTTTTGTGTGTCCATCCTGTGGTGCGACGCATCCGTTATTCAAAACCGGAGGCGGAGAAAGCTTGGCTAGGGAAACTGGCTACCGATTTCTCGGTAGTGTTCCCATCGATCCACAAATCGTGTCAGCGTCCGATGATGGTAAACCGTTCGTAACTGAGTTCTCGACCTCTCCAGCTTCAAAGGCCTTTGAAAAAATCATAGGTCCAATTCTAGCGTTGTCGACTCCTCGGCTCAAGAAACATTAGAAATTGACGCCAGTTAAAAATAAACCGGACAATTTAAGTTATTGGTCCTGAGAATATCCATGGTTGTTTTTGATTAGCTTTCTGCGTCACATGTTTTAACGATGGCAATCCTTCTGACATTTTTCGCTGTTGGGATGGTTCCTGTTTCGGGGTGTGCGCTTCGCTAGGATCTAATCTTATGGTTATTTTCGGTTCTGCCCCTTTTTGGGTATACTGCCATGCACATAGTGACCTGCTGTAAACTTAGTTCTGTTTGTTCTGGTGGAGCGGGGAAAGGAAGCTTTTAAGATGCTAATTGAGTCACTCCTAACAATGTATCTAAAACGTAATTTCGCAAGAAGCCTTAGTTTCGATGAATTTAATGACATAGTTCCGCCTGCTCCCAACAATGAAACCGAGTACCTGATTTATGTTCACATTCCTTTCTGTGAGGAACTTTGCCCTTACTGCTCTTTTAACCGTTTCGTTTTTGATGAAACTTTAGCCAAGAGATACTTCAAGGCCTTGGATTCTGAAATCGAAATGTATCGTAGATTGGGCTACGATTTCAGGTCTGTGTATGTTGGAGGTGGAACCCCCACAGTCATGCCCGGCGAAATTGGATCATTGTTGAAGAAGCTTAGGAGGAACTTTAGCATAAAGGAAATTTCTTTAGAGACTAATCCAAATCATCTTAATGAAGAGATAGTTCAGATTTTGCTTGACTCGGGTGTTAATCGACTGTCCGTAGGGGTTCAAAGTTTTGACGATTCAATGTTGCAGCAAATGAGCCGGTACCATAAATACGGTTCGGGTAATCAAATTATGGAAAGATTGGCTAGGCTGCAAGGCCGGTTCGACACCTTGAATATTGACATGATATTTAATTTTCCAACTCAAACCATTGAAATGTTGAGGAAGGATATTGCTGTCATCAAGGAGATCAAGGCTGACCAAGTGACATTCTACCCTCTCATGGTTTCAGACATGACCCGAAGGGAGTTGTCAAAACGTTTTGGAGAAATAAGTTATGCTCAGGAGAAACGGTTCTATGAAGAGATATACAATTTGCTCAGGAATGACTATTCTACCGGTACCGCGTGGTGTTTTTCCAAGAAAAAATCGATGATTGACGAATATATT
>JAZDKD010000266.1:0-2210 GCA_043803345.1 Pseudomonadota bacterium | reverse complement strand
GGAATGTTGGCGAAATTCTCATTGATAGCGGAGATTGATGCCCAATATTTGTCTTCTGTCTCGACAAGCCGCACTTCGAGATTGGCAATGACCGAATGACGCCGGTTCTCACGGATATAGTGTCTGATTTTCTCAGCTTCTGCCCCGTGGACAAACGTCTCTTTCAATCTCCTGACAACTTTCTCCATATCCTCGTGGAAGGTCTCTTCTGAACAGTAGTTGTCAATGAGATATTCGAGGACATAGCGGGGAAACTCATCGACGCCGGTGTTAATTGTGTGAGCCTTGTTTACGACTTTTCCCTTAAAAACCTCTTTTAGCTTAGTGTTCATAAAGCCTCGTTATTTTTTCTTTTTACGCGCTTTTATTGTATTTTCTGAACCGCTAACTCCCTTCACAAGCATTCGAACACAAACCTGGTAGTCTTCCTCAGCATTCACCGTGGCCTCTTCAGAGAGGTTATCGAGGGTCAGGCCGCCCTTTTCGTAAAGAAGCTTCCCTTGCTCATAGAGACTGGATCGCTTACAGTAACGTAGCCATTCCGCGAGCGTTGCGTCGTTCGGCTGCTCCCTGGACGGGATGGCAACGCCCTGCTGGAGGTATGCGATGAACCTCTTAATATGTCGATGGATGCCCTTGGTTCGGGCTTCCGTCTTAAGTTGCTTTTCGTCTTCAGACTGCGGGAGGCGATAAGTACCAGCATCGGTCTTATAGAAGTAGTCAAGCAGCCATTCAGGCAACTGACGACGGGGCTTGTCCTTGACTAAGTAAATGTAGTGTTCAAAGATATCGCTATAATGGACACCATCAAGCCAGGGCTGTTCTTTGAGCTTCTTTGTCATAAATACTTCCATCTTATCGGCAGCACCGTCCTCTTTCGCTGATTCTGCGGCATCAACCTCAGCGAACTGGGTCTCCTTCAGATACCACCGACTGACCTCATGGGTTCCAAAAAGATTGGGGTCTTCATTTTCGAAAAACGTCTTCTTTACAGGCTCCTTAACTTCCTCAGCGACTTGTCGCAAAAGCCCGTCAAAATCGTGTGCCTCCATCCGTCCCGAATGGACCATGTGAATCACCACTTCATCGTAGATTCTGTCTTTAGTCGCGCCTGGATAGGATTCAAGATAGTTACAGATAACAGAACAGACTTTCTCATTAAATGTCTTATTATCTTCATCACCAATAATAGATATTACTGGCGCTGTTTCACCTGGTTTTGGTTTGCGAAAATTTACAACAAGATCTCTCTTTGTAATATCTTCGCTTGTGTGCATTTTAAGGGTCCTCCAGCCGGTCTCCATTGATGAGGTTTCTAATGAATCACCTGGCAAGAAACCAGCTTCCAACATTATATCCTGTAAACGCACCCAACTTGACGGGTCAGAGTCATGGAAACAAACACTAATCCAATGCCCTGGTTTAAGCACCCTGAATACCTCTTTCATTGCCTCTAACAACCTACTTTGCCATGTCTCTGCAGTAAAGCCCCTGTTCTTATTTACGATAATCTCATTCTTTAACCACTCAGTATTCATTCCAAGAATTGCCTCTTGAATAAAGTTGAGCTCGCCATATTGAATTCGACCACTATAAGGAGGATCAGTAAAAATATAGTCAATACGATTGCTTGGTATAACACGTAAGTCTCGACTGTCCTGCGTAGATATCAATATCCGACCATCTTTCAAACATTCGTTTACAGTTTTTTGTCCTAACACAAGACTACGCTGCTTAGATAAAACTCTTTTTATCACATTGACTTCTTCGTTGATCGGTGGGACAAACAGTACGCCAGGCATCGCCATATTAGGGAATGTACTGCCAGGGTAATGCCTTTGCTGTTTACTGCAGGCTGGAACAATATTGGCAACCGCCAAACGCAATAAATCTTTTATACCTGCTTGCACATTGAGATCAGCTATTCCATTTAATATTCGTTGAATAGCATATAAATTTCTTCTTGTAAAAAAATCGCCTACCGTGCGGATGTTTCCATGATACGGTCTCCATAAGAGACCCCAAGGAGTCTCGGATGGGATGTGATTCATCAAAGGCCTATCGACAAACCCTATTTTTTCAGCGTCCCATTTCTGATTCAGTAGCTTCGTCTCATCATACTTCTTGAAGGCCTCAATTCCATTTTTATCAGATCCGTCAAATGATCGTGTGATCTCTTCACCAGTTTCAGGATGCTTATACCGTACCCC
>JAZDKD010000265.1:0-2327 GCA_043803345.1 Pseudomonadota bacterium | reverse complement strand
CAGCTGCGCAAATGGGTGAAGCGCTCAAAAGATTGAGAAGAATGGCGCCTACAGGACCTCGGGACCTTATAAACGTTGACAAGACCATCATGGCGACGACAAAGAACGCCGGCGAAATCGAAATAATTTTTGACAGAAGCTTGAGAGACAGGTTGAAAGTCATTTTGATGATAGACAACGGTGGCTGGTCAATGGAACCTTACGTCGATATTGTCCAAACATTGTTCAACTATGCCCGAGCACAGTTCAAAGACGTAAAGATCTTTTATTTTCATAACACTATATATGATTATGTGTGGGAAGACCCCCCTCGCAGATACAAGCCTCAGCGGGTTGCGGATTTTTCAACCTGGGATCGACAGTCCAGACTGATAGTTGTTGGAGACGCGAGTATGGCGCCATATGAACTTATGGCGACCGACGGGTCTATCCATATTGAGGAAAGAAGCGGATTACCTAGCATTGACCGACTGAACCTGCTAACACAGATGTTTCCCAAGAACGTTTGGTTGAATCCAACACCTCTAAGATTGTGGCCTTTGACCAGAACCATAGGCGTGCTCGCTTCAATATTTTCAATGTTTGAACTGACTCTGGATGGCTTGGACCGCGCAGTGACACACATGATGTCTAAGAACTAATTAATCAAAATTTTTATGGCCTACAAATCGACAGCGGAAGCTTTTGAATTCTATAATCATTCAGTGACATACAATTCTGACATTCAGACGGCTTTGACATGATTTTCAGAAACCGAAAAACCTTAAAGTTGTTTTTCAGAAGACTGTCTATTGGTCTGTTTGTATGCGCGTTAATCGTTATGGCATCGGTCAGTGCGGTCGTAGTCTGGACTTTTGAGGTAAAATTACAACGATGGCCCATTGCGATTTTTGGCGCTCCGACAATCATTAAAATCGGTGATAAACTTACCGATCTTCAGCTTTACTCACGCCTGACAAGATTGGGGTATTCAGAGGGAGGCCCCATTTCTCTCTTCCCCGGCGAGTGGACACAATCCGAATCGAACCTTAGAATTGTTCTTCGATACTCACCTTTTATGGATCAAGGTGTCATTGATGGCCCCATTGCGCTAACTCTTGATGGCGACACCATCAAATCGATACGACTCATGCGCTCCATGCAGGAAGTTAAGAATTTTGACCTCGAGCCGGAATTAGTAGGTGTCTTCCCAGTGAAAAGTCGAGGGCCAGAGCTTTGCATTCCAGTCAAGCTCGATCAAATACCTCCAATTCTTCTGGATTCGGTATTGCTGACGGAAGACAATCGATTTTATACACACAGCGGGATCGACATTGTCTCAATATACAGGGCGATAATTTCAAACGTTCAGGCTGGGCGATATGCCCAGGGCGCCAGCACCATTACTCAGCAACTCATCCGAATGACTTTGTTGAACCCTGAGAAAACATTGTGGCGAAAGTTCAATGAAATCATACTGTCATTGGGCGCTGACGCCATTTACAGCAAAAATACCATACTCGAGGCTTACCTGAATCGCGTCTATCTCGGCCAGGCAGGCCCTCTACCAGTTCTGGGGGTTTATGAAGCCGCCCGAAACTTTTTTGGAAAGTCGCTCGATCAACTCGACGCATCCGAGTGCGCGCTGATTGCAGCTATTATCAGAGCTCCCAACATTCTTAATCCATTTCGTCACCCAGAACGCACTCTGGCTCGACGGAACATGATCCTGGGATTACTCCTAAAACACGGCAAGATTTCCCGGGATACCTACGAAGAGGAAACCGCCAAGCCGATCCAGATGCTCAGAGCTGTCTTTTCTCCCCCTAGGGCTTCAGCCTTCCTTCAAATGGCGAAACAGGCTTTACGCTTTGGTGATTCAGGTGGCGATAGTGGTCGGAATTTTTTCGCGACATCAATGGATGTTGCCATGCAGGCCTTTGTCGAAATCAAGATGCGAAGATTGGGGGAACTTGGGCTACAATCTTACGTAATTATTGTCAACCCCAAAACAGGGTCACTCCTCGTATATTTGACACCAGCGTCGGAGAGATGGGACGGTGCCGGCGGGAACAATGGCCTATTCACTTCAATCGCCACAATTCCCGCTTTGACTCCGCAAAGAGCCAACGATCCACTATACACACTCGCTTCTCAGGTGACCTTCGATTGGCCGGATGCCCGGGGGATGGCCTTTGCTGAAGCGTTCAGGCTAAACCCAGAGACTCTATTGAGTAGAATTTCGGAAGTAATTGGCCCTGAAAAAATAGTTTCAGCGTTGGAAGATTTTAGAGTCAGCGCCAATTTAACCAGCGAATCAGGAATATTCATTCGACCAATGACTCCAA
>JAZDKD010000264.1:0-5420 GCA_043803345.1 Pseudomonadota bacterium | reverse complement strand
GGGTTTTCCAATCAGGTGGCGCGGTCTTTTGCCGAGTCAAAAATATGGGATGAAGCTATAGCTCATTTTGGGATCGATGTGTGGATGACCACTAATGCTGTAAAGAGCCATGGCTCGATCATTCAGTCCTTCATGGGAAGGCCAAAGGTTCATAAAACCAGGGATATTGATTCACAGGTCAGTCTCATATTTGAAGACGTGGTAGGGACTATCTTTGAACTCATGCTGCATTTCGATTCATTCTGGAAAGAGGTGAAATGGAGTAGGCCCACAGGTGTCTATGGTTTCGGATTGGGAGATATCGAAGTTCCCCCTCCTGTGACTCTGGATACTCATGGGTTGTGGGATAAGTTTGTTTCCGGCGTAAAACAACGATGGGATGTCTACCCTAAGGTACTGGAGAGGGATAACCTCATTAAGCTTGAAGAGGTAATGGATATTCCCGCTATGGGATTTGAATTCCCGTCAGGCCTTTGGACAAAACTGGTTTATGATTTTGCCGTCGCGTACAAGCAGGCGCTACTTAATCGTGGCGAACTGGTAAGGTGCTTAATTCCTTTGCATTATGGCAAAACTCTGTCTTTTGTGCTGGAAACCGAAGCCATGAATAATCAGCAGGTCGAAGAGTACATTGAGGACCAATGTTTGCAGTTCGAGAAGACCAAACCCTACTTGCTGGAACGTTGGGGGTCTTCCTGACATTTTGAATTTTGCAATTTAAGATAAAATTGAGATTGTTTTCTTATCCAGCAAAGGAGGCGCACAAATGCCTAAGATTCTTATAGTCGATGATGAAGAAGGCATAAGAATGCTTTACTCGATGGAACTTCAGGATGAGGGATATGAAATCATAACCCTGCCCGACGGAAACGGATTGCTTGAAGTTATTGAGAAAGAACGCCCAGATTGTGTGATTATGGACATCAAGATGAAAGAATTCAGTGGTCTTGATTTGTTACAGCAGATTAGAAAACGACATTATGATTTGCCCGTGATTCTAAACTCAGCGTATTCCAGCTTCAAGGTGGATTTGAAAAGTGTGGCCGCAGATTATTATGTTGTAAAGAGTTCAGATTTGACGGAGTTAAAAGAGAAGTTGCGGTTGGCCATGGAAGCCAGAATTCCTCCAGATATAGTCGAAAGGTAATAGTCACATCCCATTTCGTTGTAGGCGCCGTTAACAAATTTCTGGAGTGTTTATTGTCACTTATAGTGATGAAAAATGTCTGTAAAATCTATCAAACGGGGACTGTTTCGTTGATAGCGCTCGATGACGTGAGCGTCTCGATAGAGCAAGGGGAGTTCCTCTCCATAATGGGGCCTTCCGGTTCCGGTAAATCTACATTAATGAACATTCTTGGATGCTTGGATGTTCCATCAGGCGGGAAATATTTTCTTGATGGGGATGATGTTTCAGGATTGGACAGAAATCAACAGGCGAGGATTCGCAGTCAAAAAATCGGATTTGTTTTTCAAGGATTTAACTTGCTCCCAAGGATCAGTGCCGCTCAAAATGTTGAACTGCCTCTGATTTATGGTGGCAACCCCATATCGTCCAGGAGAAAATACGCTCTCAAAGCGCTTGAATTGGTAGGGCTTGCTGAACGATCGAGCCATCTTCCTTCTCAGTTATCCGGTGGGCAACAGCAACGTGTCGCCATTGCGCGAGCGTTGGTAAACGATCCGGAAATAATTTTGGCTGATGAACCCACAGGAAACTTGGACAGCAGGACAAGCAACGAGATAATGAGTGTTTTTAGATTATTAAACAAAGAACACCGTATCACGTTCATCATGGTGACTCATGACCCTGAAGTCGCCCAAGTTACAGATCGAATCATTCACATTCGTGACGGCAAAATAGCCGGTGATGAAGTCAGGAATGTTTCATAAAGGACACAGCAAAGTTTTAAAAGACTATAACTCAAAGTTACCGCTTACCATTGCAATTTAGGGGTGACGGGATCCTAAATCCGGTTAAATAAAGGAACACAAGATGCAAGAGGGATTCTCGAATCAAGGTCAAACTATTGGGCCAACGCAAAGCTGGGGACTGGGGGTTTCTTACTCCAGCGACCCGGCGGATTTCAGTTACATGAAGGTTAACGTGCCTTGTCAAGCAGCCTGCCCAGCTCTAACAAATGTGCCGGCATACATTAGAGCTCTTCACGAAAAAAAGTTCGCCACTTCATACGAGATCAACCGTATGGTTAACCTGTTGCCCGGTACTCTCGGACGAATTTGCTCCAGACCTTGTGAGTTGAAATGTAGACACGGTGAGGCAGAATTGGGCGAACCAGTCAATATCTGCCACATCAAAAGAGCCGCTTCCGATTTTCGGCAATCCGGGCACTCGTACATGACCCCTCGGTTCGCTCCCGTAGGTAAAACAGTCGCTGTTATAGGTTCTGGGCCAACCGGCCTGGCTGCGGCTCATGATCTCGCCATGATGGGATTTGACGTAACCATCCTGGAGGCGTTTGAGGAGCCTGGCGGAATGCTACGATACGGCATCCCGGAATTCAGATTGCCGAGAAACGTCCTCTCTGAAGAAATCCAGAATATTCTCCGTTTGGGAATCAAAATTAAAACCGGTGTCAGAGTTGGAGTGGACTTGAGTCTTGAATCGATCTTAAATGATTACGACGCGACGCTTCTCGCTGCCGGTTGTTATGAACCAATGGAACTGGGGGTTCCCGGAGAGGATTTGATTGGGGTTTATTCCGGCCTGAACTTTGTGATGAATGTCGCCAAGGGTTTTGGCGCTGAGGTCGGCAAGAAGGTCCTGGTAATAGGCGCTGGCTTTACAGCATTCGATTGTTCACGACTGGCTCTTAGACTTGGGGCGGAGGACGTGACCCTTTGCATCAGAGGCCTGGAAGAGGATCTTCGTGTCACGCGCGACGAAATCTTAGAGGCTAAGCGTGAAGGAATAAGAATCCAATCACTATCACTTTCCAAAAGTGTTGTGGGAAACAGGCATGTCGAAGGCGTCGAATTCCTACGGACCAAGCCCATCGAAGGATCAACAGGAAGCCATAGAACCGTCCAACCGATCTATGCAAGTGAATTTGTCCTTCAAGCTGACTCTCTTGTAGTGGCAATAGGCCAAGCTCCCAAGAAAATCGCAGGCCCCGCAAAACAAAATGAAAGAGGGGTGATAATCGGAGATACCAAAAATTTTAGGTCTTCAACCCCCAATCTTTATATTGCCGGAGACTACCTGACCGGTCCTTCCACTGTTATTGAATCTATTTCAAGTGGAAGAGCGGCGGCAGGGAGACTCGCTGAAGATCTTTTGGGTAAGAAACTTAAAGAGTGGGTTGTTCGCATAGAAGACGCTAAAATTACCGATCGGGAGCGTGCCTGGGATCTCATTCCCAGAGTCGAAATGCAGACTGTTCTGCCGGTTAAGAATCGTTTCCAGAACACAGATTTTGTAGAAGTAGAGACTGGTTTTTCATCAGAACAGGCTCAGGATGAATCCAAACGATGCTATCTCTGCTACTTGCATTACGAAATCGATGTTACCAAATGCATATACTGCCGATACTGCATAGACAACGCTCCCAGGGATTGTATTAAGCTGGTAAAGGATATTCTTACTGATAACTCAGGGGGAATCAGTGGTTATCTGGAGACCACTCAATGGACCGAAGTGAGCGCCGTAGTGATCGACAATTCCAAATGTATCCGTTGCGGAGAATGCGTCAGAGTCTGTCCGGTAGATTGTATTTCCGTTTCACGGATCGATCTTCTGGAGAGGTTTTTTATCGAGGAGACGAAAGCATGAGTCGACAGAGTTTCGTAATCATAGGGAATGGCCCCGCAGCTAATCAAGCTGCTGAGAGTTTAAGGAACCAGAGCGACGACTCAAAAATAACGATATTAAGCAAAGATCCTTTCCGAGGCTACCTTC
This sequence comes from Pseudomonadota bacterium, assembly GCA_043803345.1. Classification (GTDB taxonomy): domain Bacteria; phylum Desulfobacterota; class Desulfomonilia; order Desulfomonilales; family Desulfomonilaceae; genus CAJBEZ01. The sequence goes on along the minus strand of JAZDKD010000264.1, from coordinate 1,501 downwards.
CTCATTTACTTCCGGATTTTATCTGCGGATCAATTGGAGAAGAAAGTTTATATTTTAAGCCGTACGCATATTACAAGGACCGGAACATTTCGTTGAGGCTGGGACAAAAGGCAGTCGGCGTTGATTTCTCAAAACGAAATGTCGTTGTTGAGCACCGGGAATTAATTTCGTTCGATGGACTGATTATAGCTACGGGAGGCAAACCTAGGATCCCTGAATACTATCAGTTGTTCAAAGATCTAATGTTGACTCTAAAAACTCCCGTAGACGCCAAGCGTTGGATATCCAAGTTGAAACGCGTCGATTCCGTACTCATGCTTGGTGGAGATTTGACATCTTTAAGCCTCACTAAGACTCTGTTGGAAATGGGGAAACAAATTCAGTTCATTATTAATGAGGATGCTTTTTGGCCTGTTCCTTACGGCGAGGAAATTTACGCAACTGTGACCGAACGTCTAGAATCAAAAGACGTCGAAGTAGTCCATTGCAATAAAATCAGACGAGTCGCTCAAATTGATGAAAACTTGATCGAAGTCGAAACAAATACGTGTACTTTGAGGACTGGGGCGATAGGCGCATTTTTTGGGTTGGCACCGGATGTCAGGTTTCTCGTAAGGTCAGGATTGGACATCGATCGTGGCATCCTTGTGGATGAGTTTTTGAAAACAAGGTTCGAAGGAGTTTTCGCAGTGGGAGATTGCGCGCAGGTTTACCATCCAGCTCTGAGAAATTATTGGGTCTCTATTGGATACAGAAATGCCACGACTTTAGGCAAGATAGCGGCGTCTAACCTGCTCGGTTCCAAAGTTGAAGCGTTGGCAAAGCCGGAAAGCATATTGGAGGTGGGCGGCGTGAAGGTTAACACATCGTGGTGGGTGGAGTTTTAAATGGCCGAAGTGGATTTTACCGTTGAAGTTTGCGGAATGGCCGGGGACGGCACTATAGCAGTCGGCGGCTTGATCAACGAAGCAATGTCACTTGGAGGATTTTCAGTCCTGGGATTTGACTCTTACCCGGCTGAGATAAGAGGGTTTGGCCGTTGCATTACGAACTCAAGGATTGGTTCTAACGAAATCGTGGCATTGGGAGAGCAGGTCCATGCCCTAATATCGCTCAATGACGAGCGATCCAGGTCTCGGGCGCCTTTTCTTGCTGAAGATTGCATGGTGTTTTTAGACAGCGCACCCCCCACAAATGTAACTGAGGACAAATCTTTACTGTCTGTTCTCCCCCCCCGGGCCCACATATTTGGAATACCCATGGGAAATTTGGCCGTTACCGCGGCTGGTTCAGTCAGAGGCCGAAACCTCACTGCGCTAGGCGGATTTGTAGCGGCTTGCGGAATCTCGCCAGACCTTTTTCGAGAAGCCATAAGAAAGAAATTTGTTACCAAGGGGGATCACGTCGTTAGCGTCAACATGAAAAGCTTTGACGCCGGCTATGATTACTTTAGAATAACTTTTTCAAATCGTGTTAGGAACATTTTTTCAAACTTTGAACA
>JAZDKD010000263.1:0-11334 GCA_043803345.1 Pseudomonadota bacterium | reverse complement strand
GGGACTTAAAGACATCGGTCGCTAGCGCCGTCATTTTGTGTTCCATGAGGTAATTCCGACAAGCTTTGACGAAATGCCGAACAGGGAAACAGGAAATCGTTTACAATCCTGCAAGAGTGTAATACACTATTGCAGCATGATTAAACGTTGGATAAAACTGCCGGATAAATCTTCCTTTTTCCTCTTCGGCCCTCGGCAAACTGGAAAAAGCACCTTAGTCGAGGAAATTCTTGACCGCCATCATTGGACTGTAAACCTGCTGCTAAACGATACCTTTACCCAATATTCCAAGTATCCTGACTTATTTAGAAAAGAAGCGCTATACAAGATTGACAAAGAGGGTGTAAGAACAATTTTTATCGATGAGATACAAAAGGTTCCGACCCTTCTTAACGAAGTCCAGTTTCTGATCGATCAGAAGACTACTCAGTTTATCCTCACTGGATCAAGCGCTCGCAAATTGAGAAAAGGCGGCGCCAATCTCCTCGGTGGAAGGGCAGTAGAACGGTTTCTATTTCCGTTTATATATTTCGAAATTCAGAAAAGTTTTGAGCTTGAAGAGACTTTACGTTTTGGTTCCATGCCTCCGATTTACGGGAAGAGCGAACAGGATAAAATGGACGTTCTCATGGCCTATGCCAACACTTATTTACGGGAGGAGATTCAAGCCGAGGGTATTGTCAGAAATCTGGGTGGGTTTGCGAGATTTCTGGATGTCGCCGCCAGTCAATTTGGAGAGATGGTCAGTTTCTCCAACATCGGCAGAGAATGCCGCCTGCCCACTAGAACGGTTCAATCCTATTACGAGATTTTGAAAGATACCCTGATAGGTGTTCGACTTGACCCATGGAGAAAGAGCATGCGCAAACGCCTTAGCGGGCATCCAAAGTTTTATCTCTTTGATCTCGGAATAACAAATGCCGTTAATCGCCATTTAAGCGCTTCACCTGATAATGTGTTACGGGGCCGATTATTTGAGCAGTTTATAATAGTGGAAACTTATCGAGTACTCAAATATATGAGAAGCGAAGCAAGAATGTACTATTGGAGAACGAATACAGGAGCGGAAATCGATTTAGTAATCGAAAAGCACGGGAAATTGAGAGCCGCCTTCGAAATCAAGGCACGAAAAGAGGTTAGAGGGAATGATTTTTCCGGTTTCCGTTCTTTTTGTCAGGACAATCCCGATGTCCCCTGCTTTCTTGTCTGCGAGGCAGATCAACCATACATGCAGAAAACCGTTGAAATCTTGCCCTGGTCTGACTTTCTTGAGCGATTGCCGGACATTCTATGAGGATCGGTCTAGAACGGCGCCAACATATCGCTCCTTTAGCAATCCTCGAAAAGAATCGCGAAAAGAACGCGACTTTTTGATGAAAATGTGTTTTTCTTTAGAACGCAGCGACTTTATGTCATAAATCAGGCGGCCCTGAGCAGTTCCGCTAGAGTTCCTCCTCTTGTTTGAGAGGTATTCCATAAAGACAGCTTCTTTCTGATTTCCGACGGAATCGCATTGATTAGGTTGCGGCAGGCTCCTTCGATGACGCCGCTGGAGATAGCTTCAATCGGGACCATTTAATGTTACTCTGGTTTACCAATGATCCCTCGATGCCGGTTCTACGCTGGAACGTCCACTATCGGATAACCCTGTATTTCTATTGAATCCTAACAAAATCGCCGGATTTTCTCCTGCTTTTGCAATGACAAATTCTTATTCTCGCGTCCCCTCTAATACGTGAACTGTTGCGATTGCGGCGAATAATCAGTATAATCTCCGCACAAATTGCGGAGATTAGCGATGTACATCTACGAATTAAAAGACTGGCCTCATTTCCGATGGAATCAGAAGAGACTATCCAAATCCCTTACATTGGTAGCTCACAAGCAGGGTCGGTTGATCGGACGAATGGAGTCGCTCGGTTTCAAGCTACGGGCCGAGGCGTCTCTGCAAACTCTAACAGAAGATGTGGTTAAGTCGAGTGAGATTGAGGGTGAATTTCTTGACCGCGAACAGGTGCGTTCCTCGATAGCCCGCCGTCTCGGGATGAATGTCGGTGGCCTTACCTCCACGGAGCGTCACGTTGATGGAGTTGTCGAAATGGTCCTTGACGCCACACAATTATACGACGCTCCACTGACAGCGGAGCGGCTCTTTGCCTGGCACTCGGCGTTGTTTCCGACCGGTCGCAGCGGAATGGCCAAAATCACCGTCGGCGGATGGCGCACCGATCAGTCAGGTCCAATGCAAGTCATCTCAGGGCACTTCGGTCGCGAACGGCTTCACTTCCAGGCTCCCCCGGCAGCGCGCGTTGAGAAAGAGATGGAAACATTCCTCGAATGGCACAACCTACAGGAAACCGGCGAAATATTGATAAAGGCCGGGATAGCTCATCTTTGGTTTGTTACCATTCATCCTTTTGACGATGGAAACGGGCGGATTGCCAGGGCGATTTCCGATCAGACGCTCGCGTGTTCGGAAAAAAGCAGTCAGCGCTTTTATAGCATGTCCACTCAAATCCGAAAACAACGAAGCGAATACTACGATGTCCTTGAGCAAACCCAAAAGGGCAATCTGGATGTCACGCTTTGGCTGGAGTGGTTTCTAGGTTGTCTCGACGATGCGCTGGACGGCGCTGAATCAACTTTGGGGGCTGTGCTCAGAAAAGCCCGTTTTGGGGAAACACTTGATGGAGAGAGTTTCAATGGCCGACAGCGAATCATTTTGAATCTGCTAATTGACGGTTTTCAAGGCAAGATGACCTCATCCAAATGGGCCAAGCTCGGAAAATGCTCCCAGGATACCGCTCTTCGTGATATAGACGATCTTATTCGACGAGATGTCTTGACGAGAGACGCCCCTGGCGGTCGAAGCACGAGCTATTCGCTGAAAGAGATTGACTAAATGGCGGGGTCGGACCAATGAATGGTTGTGATTCGTCAAGACATGAGATACAAATCCGGAGTGAAGCCCTCCCTCAATGTTCCCATCTGGCGTTCCAGTTCAGCCACTGACATGGCGTGATTGGCGATTGCGCTGAAGCAATCATGGGTTTGACGAGTGACTCCGCTAGGGTCAGCTCGCTCGTCACAGCCGATAGCTTTCCTTCATCGATCGCAGCGAACAGGGTGGCCAGGGAAGAGGCACATTCAGGATACCCTTCCAACGGATATATGATGATGTTGGTGTCGAGATAGATTCTTTCCCCTTTGATGACATCCATTATTCCCATGACTTCCGCTCTTTTCTAATAAAGGCGTCTGCTTCTTGAGCCGTAGCGAAGGGTCCCTGCCCCTTACCAATGACTGGTTAAGCTAATTTGTTTCACTTCTTCGGACGAATCCAGGACGATTACTTCTGCTATAGTTCTAGGTTTGAATTCCGGAACATGAATCTGAATAAGACCGTCCGCCTGGACTGTAACACTTTGTTTGAGGGCTTGAACCATGAGGACCTCCCTTGAGTCAACTAGTCGAATCTACCCAATCATTATATTCTTTGTGGGAAAAAACTCCAATCTCCAGGCGATCAAGATTGGACGGGGATTGACCCACTTCTTTTTGCTTTCCGGTGTGTTGGGCGCCTCCGATTGTTTCGGAATGAACCTAGCCTACAGTTTCCTTAGGTCCCACGGTATTCGCTGAAGCCTTCTTGATCTCACGTTTAGTCGCATTTATATATTTTGTGACAGGAATCTCCTTGGGACACACCCTCGTGCACTCGTAGTGGTTCAGGCAAGCCCAAACCCCATTCTCGACATTTAATTGTTCGAGACGTTCGACCTTATCAATATCCCGAGAATCAAAAATCCTACGAAACGCTTGAACTAGCGGAGCGGGCCCCAGAAAAGTTTCATTTTCATTCGAGACAGGACATGCCGCCGTGCAACATGCGCATAATATGCATCGGATGGATTCCCCCATTTTTTTTCTGTCTTCGGGAGATTGCAGCCGTTCCTTTTCCGGGGGGCTTCCTGCAATTAGATAGGGTCTGATGAAATCGACTTTTTCAAAAAACGGCGATAGATCAACAATGAGATCCTTTAAAACTGTAAACGCAGGCAAAGGCTCTACAAGTATTAAGTCAGGCTCGCAATCCTTGACCAACTTCTGGCAGGCCAATGCGCAACGTCCATTGATTTTCATTGCGTCGGACCCACAAACGCCATGAGCGCACGACATCCTGTAAGAAAGTGTGCCATCCTGTTCCCATTTGATTCTGTTCAAGCAGTCAAGGATCCGCTCATGAGGCTCTGCTTCAATGCCATAGTTACGATAATATGGGGCCTCATCCTGCGAAGGATCGAACCTGTAAATCCGTAATGTCACTTTCATCAGAATTTCCTCGCCTTGGGCTCGAACCTGGTAATCTTGACCGGCTTGAAGGAAATTGCCGGTCCATCGGAACTATAGGTCGCCAAAGAGTGTTTGAGCCAATTTTGATCGTCACGTTCAGGGTAGTCTTCACGATAATGAGCGCCTCGACTTTCAGTCCGGTTCAAAGCTGACACAAGGATTACTTCAGCCAGTCCTAACAATGACTCCAACTCCAGGGCTTCGAGCAGATCGGTGTTGAATTTGGAGCCTTTATTGTCAATCGAGACTGACTCATATTCCCCTTTGAGACGTCTAATTTCATCTAAACCTTGTTCCATGTCCGCCTTGTTGCGAAACACAGAACAGGTGTTAGTCATCGTTTGCTGCATGCTCGATCTTATTCCAACGGCTTTTGGTCCCCTGTTGTTTTTGATTCGTAGTATTTTGCGCTCAACGGTTTTTGTTGAACTCCCTGCGGGGTCCGGAATTTCTAGGCCGTCACAATCAGCGACAATGGCCTTACCCGCCCTTCTACCAAAAACTACCAGATCCAGAAGAGAGTTAGTGCCTAGCCGATTAGCGCCATGAACCGAAACACAAGCCGACTCCCCTGCGGCGTACAATCCAGTAATCGCAGAGCCATCAAGATTCACGACTCTACCATTGAGATCTGTCGGAATTCCGCCCATCATGTAGTGACAGGTTGGTGTAACCGGAATCGGCTGACTGGTCGAGTCGATTCCCAAATAAATCCTTGCGAACGAAGATATGTCGGAGAGTTTATCTTCTATCCTTTCAGCCCCAAGATGGGTTAGATCAAGATTGACATAATCTTTACCGTCAATCCCCCGGCCGGCACAAATCTCCGTGGAAATAGCCCTCGAAACGACATCTCTTGGGGCAAGATCCTTTAGCATAGGCGCATACTCCGGCATAAAACGAGTCCCCAAACCATTGATAAGGACACCGCCCTCCCCTCTAGCAGCCTCACTCACCAAAACCCCGAGTGGATATATGCCCGTCGGATGAAACTGCACAAACTCCATATCCTCCAAGGGAACGCCGTTCCTGAAGCAAAAATAAACACCGTCTCCCGTATTGGTAAAGCAATTTGAATTTGTCTTGTAAACTCTGCCGTATCCCCCTGTGGCTATTAGAATCGCTTTTGACCAGACTGTGTGAAGGTTGCCTGTCGCCAACTCATACACAATGGCTCCCGCAGCCTTGCCCTGCAAAAACAGAAGATCCAACATGTAGTATTCCGAAAAAATATGGACTTTTTTTTCCAGGGCTTTTCCATATAGCGTGTCCAGCACCACTCGACCAGTACGATCGGCGGCGTAACAGGCCCTCTTTACCGGACCTTCTCCGAAATCTCTCGTGTGACCCCCAAAAGCCCTTTGGGCAATCTTGCCCTCAGTCGTTCTATTGAACGGAACTCCCATGTGTTCCAATTCGTAGACAGCCCTCGGCGCATCTGAAGCAAGTGTCTCGGCGGCATCCTGGTCAGTCAGGTAGTCTCCCCCCTTGACTGTGTCGTACATGTGCCATTCCCATGAGTCGGATTCCTCGTTGCCCAATGCAGCGCATATCCCACCCTGAGCCGCTCCGGAATGGGATCGAGTCGGGAATACCTTACTAATCAGTCCTACCTTGTAGTCCGCAGGTATTTCCAAAGCCGCCCGTAAACCGGCCAGTCCTGAACCCACTATCAATGCGTCAAAAAAGAACTCCATTTAAGGACCCCCTTCATCCAACCGATGTCATCTTTCAGGCAACGGCGAATATTCACAGCCCATCAAACCGCAGTAATTCCCGACATATTCTGCTTGAGGCCTGTAAAGCATCGGCTTTTCCTGAGCTTCTCCAAACTTCTCCTCTATGATATGACTGCACCATCCGGCAATTCTGGAAATGGCGAAAATTGGGGTAAAAAGATCCTTAGGTATATCCATCATGAAATACACCGGGGCGCTATAAAAATCGACATTGGGCTTGATCTCACTCTTTCCCCTCCTGTCAAACTCATCCATTGAGGATTTCTCAACCAGTTTGGACAGGTTGTCCCATTTTTCCATGTTTCTTGCCTTTGCTAGCCTCGTGGCCATAGGCCTCAGGAATTTAGCCCTGGGATCCATGGTCTTGTAAACTGCGTGTCCCAATCCCATAATTTTTTCACCGGATTCAATCCTGTTTTTTATCCATCCCTCAATATCCGGCTCATCCTGGATTTCCAGTAGCATCTCCATCACCTTGGTGTTGGCCCCGCCATGCAGACTTCCAGAAAGGGCTCCAACCCCTGCGGAGACTGCGGAATACATGTGGGCCCTGGTGCTGCATACCTCCCTGCAGGCGAATGTGGAGGCGTTAAATGTATGATCAGCGTGTAAAATGAGGCAGCAGTCCAGATCTTTTGCCGTCATCTCATCAGGCTTCACTCCGGTGAGAAGCCATAGAAAGTTTCCGGCGTGTGTAAGCGATCGGTCTAAGGATAGCGGCTCCAAGCCGTTTCTGATTCTATGCCATGCGGCCACAACCACTGGCAGTCTTGCGATTAGTCTAGTAGCCATTCTAACATTGGCGGAACGACTTTCGTCATAAAGATCGGGATCGCTCATCGCCAGCAGAGGCACACAGGCTTGCAAGACATCCATAGGATTGGATTTTCTTGGCAGTTTCTTTAAACAATTGTAAACGTAATCACCTACGTCAGAGGCTTCCACGAGTTGTCCCGTAAAAATCCGTAGCTCCTCGGGAGAGGGGAGATAACCGTGCAGAAGAAGGAAAGAAGTTTCTATAAATGTCGATCTTTCGGCTAGTTCTTCAATCCTGTAACCGCGATAAATTAGTATTCCCTGATTGCCGTCAATGAAGCTGATCTTTGTGTCAGCGACGGTGACACCCCGTAGGCCGATGTTTTTAACCGAAACAGTTTGAGCCATATTTCCCCCTCTCAAAAAAATAATGCGTCTTGATCGCTTCCATTTGGCAATGCGAAGCAGATTGAATTACTCGCTCCTGCTTTCAGTCGGACTTCGTCTCCATGAAGCAGGAGCGGGACTTATTTAGTCACTAATCGGCAATAAAAAACTCATCCTTTTTTGCGCCGCATACAGGGCATTTGTCTGGGGCTGAGTCACCCACGGTATAACCGCATTTCTTACAGATATAATAATCTTTTTCAGGAACCGTTGCGCCGGATTCCACGGCCTCCATGGCCTTTTGGTAAAGTTCACCGTGGACTTTCTCAACTTCATTAGCCCAATGAAAACTTTTCAAAGCGGCGTTGTTTTTTTCAGCCTTGGCGTTTTTGATAAACTCTGGATACATAGATGTAAATTCGTGATGTTCGCCACCATAAGCCTCTTTAAGGTTTTCCAGCGTGGATCCAACTCCCTTCAGCACTTCCAGGTGGTTGTGCGCATGGATTGTTTCGGCAGCGGCTGCAGCCCGAAACAACTTTGCGACACCTTTCATGTTCTCAAGATCGGCCTTCTTTGCGAAGGCCAAATACTTGCGATTAGCCTGTGATTCTCCTGCAAACGCCTCTTTAAGATTTTTTTCAGTTTCGCTCATGTTTTCCCTCCTTTCATGTTTTGCCTACTAATTAAAAGCTTTATCAAACAAAATAATCATGTCTCCTCGAAAGCAAAACATCTTAGCCTTTAATTATTCTAGGGATGATCATCTGATGATGAGGGCATATCGAATCAGGGTTTTGATACGCGCATCCTGCAAAAGCGACCATGTATTCCCTCATCTTTGTAAAAGGAACAACCTCATCCACGAATCCCCTCTTTGCGCAATATATAGGCCGAGACTGATCATAATATTGCTTAGCCAACGCGTTCATTTTATCAATAATTGGTTCCAGGGGACGATCCGCGTCCTTCTCTTTCACCAGTCGCCTTGCGAAAGAAGCGGCTGACGCTGTTTCTCCATGCATAACGTAAATCTCGCTAGCGGGGGTCCCTAGAGTAAAAGCGCAGTGATTATTGGCGGTCGGGCCACCCATGATATAATGCGCCGCCGCAGTTCCCTTGCGCAGGACGAACAGCATCATAGGAACGTTGGTTTGTTCTATGGAATAAATCAGAGACTGCCCCAGACCAAGAAGCTCAGCTTTTTCAGCAATGTCCCCCACATCAATACCGGAAGTGTCCTGGAACCAAACGATCGGCACACGATCACGACCGCAAAGTGTTACGAATTCGTTTAATTTTATTAGGCCCTGCCTATAAAGCTTACCACCTATCCCGGGGTACGGGGCGTATTCAGGATAACCCTGTCCCAGAAAACCCTGCTTGTTGCCAATAAGTCCAACGACGAAACCATCGATCTTTGCAAGGCCGGTGTACATCTCCGGGCCGTAATCAGGCCTGAATTCCATGTGTTCACTGTTGTCGGTCAACCGAGCCAGCACGTCATTGAAATTATAGATAGCCTTCTGATTCATTGGAACAATGTAGTTTAGATCTTCGGACTTAAACTTGGGCTCCGCCGGTTCCGCCACCCGGAAAAACCGGGGGTCATAAGCCGGCATATAGCTCATATACTCTCTGAGCGCATTGAGTAGCGCTTCCTCAGTGTCATAGACACGTTTGAAAAAGCCCGTCTCGTCATAATGTATGTTGACGCTACCAGGTGGAACTTCTTTAAAATGACGGGTCGCATTTATGAGAGACTCAGCGCCCTCAAGATCAAAGAAACCTTTGGGACTCATACCGCTTACAATTCCGCCACCGCCAACAGCGATATTACAATCTTTGTGCGCTAAGAGTATCGTAGGACTTATACCGTGATAGCCACCTCCCGCGGGATTGGTTCCATATATTCCGGCAAGGACTGGAATGCCGAGTTTTTCCAATTCAGCGTGACGGAAGAATGTCGCCCCCCCTCCCCTGCGATCGGGGTACACCTCTTGCTGTTCAGTTAGTTTTACGCCGGAACAGTTGACAAGCCAGACCAAAGGCAATCTGAATCTCTTCGCGAGATCTGTGACCCTGAGCACGTTGGCAGCCTGACCAGGGACCCAGGCCCCAGCCATTACCTTGTTATCAAAACCTACTATGACTGCCCATTTGCCATTAATCTTTCCAAGGCCATCGACCACACCAGTGCTTCCTTCTTCGTTATCATCAGGGTTGAATATCGAATGCAATGGTCGCCAGGTCCCTGGGTCCACCAACCGTTCCAGTCTTTGAAAAACTGTTAACTGACCTCGATCATTTATTTTCTTCTCTGGAAGCCCAGCGGAACGTTTTTTCTCAACTTCTCGTTCCAACTCAGTTTCGAGTTCACGAATTTTGACCAAGTTACTCTCACCATCACGAATTTTGGACTCGGGTAACGGTTTTCCCAGTCCCGCCATCTTTTCGAAGTACGGTCTCATCCATTTTCCTCCGTCATAGACGATTTTCGGTCTTTCTTTTCCTACTGATATGAGTACAATAACAGTATTTTCAAGCCTTTTCAACTGGATCAGGTTTGAAAAATAGAGTAGTTACAGAATTTGGACAATAATAATTTTCGACCGAATGCTTTGAGAGAGTTAGAAAAGAAAGCTCTCACAACTTCCGAAGGTCGTCCCCGTCAGACTGTTCGAGTCCTTCCCTCAACTCGTCTGGCGAAAACTGGGTTTTTCTGGGAGGAATACTCCTGAGAGGTGGAAACAAGCCTTTGAATTTGGGGGAATTGAGTTCCATCCGTTCCGGTGAATGCTGGGACCAGTATGGTGTAGGGTCTTCTTCTTCTATCAGAACCGTCAGCAATAGCGATGGATACCTGTATCTAGGGTTATTTCCCAAGAAAGTCAGCATCTCTCTGGCTCTGAGAAATGACTCCCGGCGCCTGTTTATTTCTCCGAGCAGGTACATGACCATCGCAGGATCACCCTTAGTCAACCCTCGTCGAAGGGCGTCATCCAGATAACTGTCAGCTTTTTCTAGAAGTTCCAGTTCAGTGCGTGTGGCCCCAAGTTCTCTGGCGGTCCAGGAACCCTTAAGGGCCATTATGCCCAGATCTCTGGGGTTCAGCCCTTTGGCCTCCAACACGGTCAAAAGGGCGAGTTGGGCGCGCGCCTGCCTTTCCTCTGTGGAATCTACAGCAAAAAGATTTTGATAAGAATTTGAATTTACAGCCATTTTTAGGTTTTCTGAAACTCTGGTCTGAAAATCCTGAGTCCTGTATGTAAAAAAACAGTTGGGACATGTGGCGATATCAGATAATCTATTTGAATCGCGGGGCAAAAGTCTAAAATCCAACCCGTAACCAAAAGCCGAGACGGCTTTCCCGTCACTGTTCCAAAAATGGGAAAAATGGTGGCGGCATACCGGGCAAGCAAGAACTTTTACTGAACTGTTCACGCGATCCTCCTTCAATGACATTTACCTTTTGGCAACCAAACAAAATGGAACTAATGTAGTAATAATATCATAAATGGACGTTTTTGACTATGTTTTTCTTTATTCTAGTTCTTACTAATTGACTTAACTATTCCATTATTCCGGGTTTTACATCATATGACAAAGGCACGCTCAGACAGTCTGGCCATTGATTATCGACGAGAGATGAATAGCTCACAATTCGAGGCCGTTTGTTCCGGCGACGGACCTGTCCTTGTTATTGCAGGGGCAGGATCGGGAAAAACCAGAACCATAGTTTATCGGGTGGCATGGCTGGTCGATCATGGCGTCGACCCGTCTTCGATTCTTCTCCTGACATTTACTAGAAAGGCTTCGCAGGAAATGCTCGGCAGAGCGATCAGGTTGCTGGATGACAGAATCGCCCTGGTTTCAGGAGGAACTTTTCATTCGGTTGGAGCGTCCATACTGCGCAAGTATTCAAGATTTATAGGACTTGAGGCCTCTTTTACGATACTTGATCAAAGTGACAGCCATGATCTCATAGACCTGGCTCGCAAGGAGATTAATCCACCAATTGAAGACCTTAAAACCTTCCCTAAGCCGAGAACAATCTCTGAAATCATTAGCCGTTCCATAGGGACAGGCAATTCAATCC
>JAZDKD010000262.1:0-2313 GCA_043803345.1 Pseudomonadota bacterium | reverse complement strand
TAGGCTGTTGTGAGCGCGACCTGAGCGATCCGTCCGCATCCAGACAGTTTGAAGAAAAAAACCTTTCCAAACTGTCTGTTCAAGAGGGCAAGAATATGGTCAAGGTATTTTTCTCCCACCATGGCGCAAATAAAAAAAGTGTGAAGGGTGGCCCGGGACTTTAGTCCCGGGTTTCATAATGGACGGCCTGATGTATATTCTTTATCTTTCCTCATGCCCAAACGCTACAATGAATCCGCTCACGCACGCTACCTGACCTTCGGCTGCTTTCGCAGGAAGCACCTTTTCAGTGACCCTGTCCTAGCTGACTTGTTTCTGAAGCATCTTGACCACTGGCGCCGGGAACAGAGAATCACGCTTTTGGCCTACGTGGTCATGCCCAATCATGTTCACCTCCTGGTGCATGAAGACACGGACAGGGATTTAGGAAAATCTTTGTCAATACTGAAGAGACAGTTTGGACATGAAGCGCTTCATTATTTGAAAGAAAAATCTCAAGCGTCAGCTTTGGAATTGACCGCACTTGACCATGGAAAAATCGTATACCGTTTCTGGCAGGCGGGAGGCGGCTACGACAGGAACGTTTTCAGTGATAAAGCAATAAGGAGGGCGATAGAATACATCCACAACAATCCAGTCAAAGCTGGTCTTGTTGGACATCCCGAGGAGTACGCCTGGTCCAGCGCACGGTTTTGGGTGACAGGAGAGACGAAGCCAATAGCGTTGGATATTCCAGAATGGTTTAGGGATTAAAAGGTGCATTATGAGACCCGGTCCGCCAGCTGGCGGATCGGGCCACCCGTCAAACACCCAGAGGCGTATGCTTGGTCCAGTGCGCGTTTCTGGGTGAATGGGGAGGGGAAGCCAGTACAGATAGATGTTCCTGAATGGTAGCAGAGTGGATAGTCTATTATGAAACCCGGGACTAAAGTCCCGGGCCACCCGTCCGTTGCCAAGCCAACGTATTCAATACAGCTTTACCGTTGTCAGAAATGAATTGCCCTTTTCTAAGTTGTTTGATGATTTCGCCCAAGGGTGCCTTCTCGCGCACCGTAACACCTCTCACATGTAAATACTGTTTCAGGTTGGACTCAAGGCGACCTGCCGCCAATGTCGTCCTTCCTAACTGCTTGCAAAATCCATCGTCTTCGTAAAGCATGGAGAAGAATTCTGTGTTATCCACGACGGCTCCCGCAGTGGGTGGCCTATTGAATCAGAGTTTTTCTATATCCGGATTGATTTCAAGGATCTTATTAACAACAATATCTGTGTCATTACTTAACCCTGAAAGAGTTTTACCTTCATTTTTCAGCTGATCGATTGCGGAACGATATAAAGCAAGTGAGATTTTTTTCAGATCATTATCCTTACGAAATTCACTGTCATTTATTTCCTCATATATACTTTTGAAAGCTTCCCATTCAACAACGTTTGAATCATTTTCTTCGGCTAACTTATTTTTATGATCATCAATAAATTTTGAAGCAGTTTCATAATTCAGATCTTGAGGTGTTTTGAGGCTGAAGAACCTATAGAACTCTCTTTGTATAGGCGTCGGAGGCCTTTTACTCCAACGATCAAAGTTGCTTTGATCCGCCAATAATTTAGAAACTTCATATCGTGCTTTTGCTTGATTCATTCCTTTTAAAGAAACGTTAAAGAATTTGAGGATTTCATTGTTTTCTTCTTCTACTGGTTCAAATAATCCAATCACATCATAGATATGTCCTTTTTTCAGGTTCTTGTCTTTGAGCGAAAGGCCGATTGCTTCAAGTCTTTCCAACTGCCATCCTGTGACTTCATTAAAAACCAACGTGGGACAGATTTTTGCTTGCCCGCATTGCGTTCTTCTTCGGCTGCTTTCCAGCGTTCTTTCAGCCAATCTGAGTTACTATCTAATATTCTTTCTTGCTTTGAAATTGTCGTTGATTTCGAGGCAGAGCTTCGCTTGCCTTTGCCTTGGAAAAGGAAGTAGAGAACGAGAGATGCCACAATTAAGCCAATGAGCAGGTTCATTTTTCTCTCCGGTTAGGGTGGCCTGGGGCTTCAGTCCCGGTTTTATTAGTAGCCATAAAAAAGACGCGGCCAAAGCTCAGGCAGCCGCGTCAATGAAAGTCACGTCAAAGCTAAGAGAAAACCGTCAAATCTCGAGGACTTCCTTCTCCTTGTCATCCATCACCGTGTCGATCAATTCGACATGCTTGTCGGTCATCTTCTGCACGTCATCGAGGGTTTTGTACATCGCGTCCTCGGGAAGGTCGCCGTCCTCTTTCAGCTTTTTAACGTGCTCGTTGGCGTCACGGCGCACCTGGC
>JAZDKD010000261.1:0-3215 GCA_043803345.1 Pseudomonadota bacterium | reverse complement strand
CCGATGTGCAAGGAAAAATGTGAATTTACCAATGTGACATGCTACATTCCCGACTGTGGGATGACCGGCCAGGATTCAAGATTGAAGTAATGTTTGAGACAAAGTTTCGGAATAGAGTGTAAATTGAAGTTATTAGGGATTTACGGCAGTCCGAGAAAAAACGGTAATAGTGATTTGTTACTTCAGGAAGCCCTCAAAGGGGCCCAGTCACTGGGGGCCGAAACTGAGACGATTCGTTCGTTTGACCTCAATATGACCGGTTGCCACGAATGCGGCGGATGCGACAAGACCGGAGTATGCATTATCAAAGATGACATGGAACTGGTATACCCCAAGTTGGTAGGGTCAGACGTCATTATTCTTGCGAGCCCCATGTTTTTTTACGGTATCACGTCGAGCGCCAAGGCTGTCATAGATCGCTGCCAGGCCTTGTGGAGCGGAAGAATGCTTACAAAGACACCCGAAGAACGCAAACAATACGATTCGGGTCGAGGCTATTTGATTGGCGTGGGGGCTACCAAGGGATCAAATCTATTTGAGGGCGCACAGTTGGTGGCGAAGTATTTTTTTGACGCACTGGACATGAGTTACGAAGGTGGGCTTTTTGTAAAATCAGTAGAAGGTAAAAAGGCCGTCCTTGAGCGGCCGGAGGTCTTGAAGGAAGCCTTTGATTTGGGCAGGAACGCTGTCGGCTTAGGGTAATTTGAGCCTTTTCCCTTTGGATAAATAGCACAAATTTGGTTTCAAATTTAGAGGAGTGAGAAAAATGGCTAAAGCTATAATAGTTTTCGCCACCAGGTCCGGGCAGACTGAAAATATAGCGGATCTCATAGCTGAGGGAATCAGATTCACGGGCAACGAGGCGAAGGTTGTGTCCGCTACACAATTGAACAAAAAGGAAGATCTTGAAGGATATGACGCATACGTTTTTGGGTCCGCCACCTACCATGGTGAAATGATGCAGGCAATGAAGACGCTTTTATTCCTCGCTGCCAAACTGGACCTCGAAGGAAAGGTGGGCGCTTCTTTTGGCGCTTTTGGTTGGAGTGGAGAAGCTTCTGATCGTATCTACGACACAATGCTGAATATTCTTAAAATGGACATGATTGGAGGTCCTCTCAGGCTTAAATCAGCCGTAATTCAAGGGGGAATGCAGATGGCCCAGGATTATGGCAGAGAAATCGGCAAGAAAATATCGTCCAAGTAAATAACGCAGGATTTTGTCATGTGACATGTCGAAATCAATGGCTGTAAATAGCCTCATTTAACAAAAAGGAGTCAAGCTTATGGAGAAATATGTATGTCAGGTCTGTGGTTATGTCTACGATCCCGCTGAAGGGGATCCCGACAATGGAGTGAATCCCGGCACGTCATTTGCCGATTTGCCCGCAGATTGGGTCTGTCCGGTGTGTGGAGCTGACAAAGATTCATTTTCCGCTGAATAGGAGAACTTTCTCCCCTCCACATTAAAGGAAGATTATAAGTCTTTTTTGTTGAAGATCGATCATTTGTGTGATCGCTAATGACAATAGTGTACCACTACGTTCTTCTTTCAAGAGCCGGAAACGTCTGGAAAGCCGGAGGAAAAATTGCGCACAGTCGTTGAGATAAAAAAAGGAATAAATTGGGTTGGAGCAGTTGACTGGGATGTTAGGGATTTCCATGGTTATTCAACCAAGAAGGGAACCACTTACAATTCCTACCTCATTTTGGATGAAAAAGTTACACTTTTTGATACGGTTAAGAAGCCTTTCAAAAATGACATGCTTCACAACATTTATAAGGTGATAGATCCAGCCAAAATTGACTACCTGGTTGTAAATCATGTTGAGCCTGATCATTCAGGCTCGATTCCTGAAATATTTGAAACCATTAAACCGGAGAAAATTTTTTGTTCGGCAAAAGGTCATAAAACGTTACTGGATCATTATCACAGGGAAGATTGGCCATATGAAGTCGTCGCCTCGGGGCAGAACATTTCTCTGGGCAAAAGAACCGTGACATTTTTGGAAACCCGAATGCTTCATTGGCCGGACAGTATGTTTTCCTATATCAATGAAGACGCTTTGTTGATTTCCAGTGACGCCTTTGGGCAGCATTGGGCCACAACCGAAAGATTCAATGATCAGGTTGATGGTTCCGAGTTGATGAGGCACGCGGTAAAGTATTATGCCAACATCCTGCTTCCCTATTCCGGGTTGGTTCAAAAACTCATCGCAGACGTCCATAAAATGGACCTCAAGATAGACATGATAGCTCCAGATCATGGATTAATCTGGAGAAACAACCCGTTACAAATAGTGCAGGCCTATGACAGGTGGAGTAAACAGGAGTGCAAGCGTAAAGCTATAATAATTTATGACACCATGTGGCATAGCACGGAGATGATGGCCAAGGCCATAGCGGACGGATTGGTTGAATCGGGAATAAGCGTGAAGGTTATGAACCTCGCCTGTGATCATAGAAGCGACATAGTAACGGAGCTTATAGACTCGAAAGCGGTTCTGTTCGGATCCTCTACCCTTAACAACGGTATGCTTCCGAGGATGGCGGACATGCTTTGTTACATGAAAGGCCTTCGTCCCGTCAACAAATTCGGGGCGGCTTTCGGATCTTATGGTTGGAGCGGTGAAGCGGTAAAACATATGGTCAAGGCTATGGAAGACATGAAATTTAAAGTCTTTGGACCGGGCATTGCTCAGCAATTTGTTCCAAATCACGATGGGTTGAAAAAGTGTGTGGACTTGGGTCGTGAAGTTGGGGCGGCGATAAATGACAGTATTCCGGCATAGGCTTTTGGCATGAAGTTTTTGGAAGATGACAACAGGACCAGACCGCTTAAAGGGAAGGGATTTAAAGAAGAAGGTTATAGAACTGCTCAGAGAGAAGGATTTCGGTTCTAGCCTGAACCAGTTGGCTTTATTTCCTGGAAAACTGGTCATAAATCCTTTACTGTCTTACCTGTTGGATCATGACGAATTAGTAAAATGGCGAGCCGTGACAGCAATTGGCTTAGTTGTTTCGAAACTCGCCGAGAATGACGCTGAGGCGGCTCGAGTAATAATGCGCCGCCTCATGTGGAGTTTAAACGATGAGTCCGGGGGAATAGGCTGGGGCGCTCCCGAGGCCATGGCCGAAATCATGGCGCAATGTCACAGGATGGCCCAAGAGTTTAATTTGATATTGATTTCATATCTCGACGAAGAAGGAAACTT
>JAZDKD010000260.1:0-9349 GCA_043803345.1 Pseudomonadota bacterium | reverse complement strand
GAGAGCTTCGAAATTGTAGTAATCTATTTCAACTTCAGGGCCTTCCGCGAGTTGGAACCCAAGACCCGAAAAAATATCCACCAACTCTCTAGTGACGCGATTTAAAATGTGCGAACATCCCAAGGGAAAACGCCTTCCAGGAAGGGTAACGTCAAAAGATTCACTCATGACCTGGGAGCGCTCTAGATCTTTCCGTAAAGATATTTCTCTTCGATCAAATTCAGCCTCAAGTTCCGTTTTGATCTTGTTGGCAAGTTGGCCAAAGCTTGCTCTTTCCTCAATTGGAAGATCTTTAAGTCCTCTCAGTAGAGCTGTCAGATCACCTTTGCGTCCCAGGATCCTCGATCGTTCGTCGTTAAGAACCTTGATGTCAGCTATCTGACTCAACAGACCAATTGTTGAAGATCTAAGTGAATTCAATTTTTCTTTCATGTCCTCGGAGCCCTTCCCCAAGAAGCAATCATGCATAGCAGCTCGTTTAATTATACCGTTACAAACTGGTTAGCGGCCGATGATAAAAAAACGGTCATTTAGACCGCTTTCTTTTGGGATTCCTAGCGACGGGAAATTAGTGCGCGGGACCTCCCGAAATTCTTGCATCAAAAATGGTCAGACCTGCAACGCCTGTTCAGCCTTACGCACTATTCCTGTGAACACCCCTGGATCAGAAACAGCCAATTCCGCAAGGATCTTACGGTCCAGTTCTAGACCTGATTTCCTAAGACCCTCTATGAATCTATTATAAGTTAGTCCATTCAGCCTGCAAGCGGCGTTAATTCTTGTAATCCATAAGCTCCTAAATTCTCTCTTCCGAACTTTTCGATCCCTGTATGCGTAACAAAGAGCTTTTTCAACCGTCTCTTTGGCCTGTTTCAGCGTCCTGCTTCTGCCACCTACGTATCCCTTGGCCGCTTTCATTATCTTTTTTCTTCTGGCCCGACTTGCGGGTGAACATCTCACTCTGGGCATAATCAACTCCTTAAACTGTTAGACTCAAAAATATTTTTTGAGATCCACTGATTTCTTCAAATCTTGGCCTGCCATGAGTCCGTTGCGGAACCTCGCCGCACAGCAATTAACCGTAAGGCAACAATCTCCTGATCTGGGCTGCATCCTGCGGACTAATAAAGCACGACTGCCTAAGCCCTCTTTTTCTCTTGGTCGTTTTAGAAGTCAGGATATGGCTATGGTAGGCTTTTTTTCTCTTTATTCCGCCACTTTTAAGAACCGTGAACCTTTTTGCCGCCCCACGGCATGATTTCATTTTTGGCATAATTATGACTCCTATGAATTAGCTTCCCTGGTCGTCCAATGAACCCTGATCGTTAAAACGCGCCATCTAACTCATTAACCATTTTGGATATAGATTCGACAGTAGCGCGTTATTAACTTTCTTCTCTGAGTGATCAATAATATCAGGGATCAGGAAATTAGCTTTGTCTTCCTCTCTGGATAAATAGCTGTGAAGCCGCTAAAGTGGGGCCTGACACGTCTAACGTACGCAAAAGGCCTCAACGAATTTTTAACGCCTTCAAACTTCTCTTTATACATTATTGATTCAAAGGACACAATTTTTTTTGTTGACTATCGATTCATTATTTGACATGAGGGCTTGCCGATGATAACAATGCCTACCGAATCTGGTTGACGTTAAGTCTTGAGAGACCTCCCATCAAGCAATCTATTGGTTGATGTGTCGATGGCTACTACTAGGCGGGTTTTAAATTGGTATTCTTGCTCTAGTCACGACTTTGGATCAAATACGAAACAATTTATAAGCTATTTGAATCTTTTGTAACAACTAGTTGTCTTCCATATTGTAAGTCCACGCTACTCTCAAGTATGTACAGCCTTTGATGACCTATTCATTTTGAAGGCATGAGACGTGACTAAGTTCTCTCTCAGATTCTAAGTCGTTTTGAAAAGTACCGTGTGTCCATAAACTGACTTTTCAGGCCTATCTCAAATTTTGTGATCGGACTGTTTAAAGTCGTGGTTATAATTTGTCCTTTAAGGAGGAACTGTCTTGGAAAGATGTAAGACTTGTGGAAGAGAGTTTTCTGCAAATCAGACGATGACCTACTCAGTATACGGTTATTGTTCGTGGGAATGCTTGATGAACAAAAAAGGCGGCCGGCCAGGAAATTCCAATCGGAATCAAAAAAAGTCGAATTTCCACCGGAACTCTAATCCCAACCGAACCAAATGGGTTTAATTGTTTACCGCTCATGCTTTAGCAAATCCAAAAAGGTTTATTTACAACATCCATATTGACAATAGTCAGCAGTCGGAATTTCATAAATAAGCTGTGTGTCCAATGTTTAACCGACAGTTCAATGAAACACGGACACGAGAATGTTTTACACTCCTTCAGCGAATTTGCGGATACTTCCACGCTTTAGCCCTGCCCGTTGATCTTGGATCGCTTAACTGGTTCTTGCCTCGAATGGGGAGGTATGAGATCTTTTAGCATTAACAGATTGCTTTACTGGCAATCTGGAATGTTAAACGCTTATGAATGAGCGGTACAGGTTTTTGGGAGACCTCCAACATGAATGAAACTGGCTATTTCGAAGTCACGAATACTATTGAAACAATATACAGACAACTTGCAATTTTAGCGCTGGACCAGAGTATGGGCTACTCACTGGGCCAGAGTTTTTCAGACATAGTAGCAGAGGGCTCCATACTTGTAGACATCAGAATCGTGAACGAATTGAAAGAAATGGCTTTCAGTGAAGATAATCATGAAAAGAAAGAGCGTATTGAACGCGCTTTAATGGCCTGCATGGACATAACACTGGAACTCGCCACTTCTTCATTATCCGATATGTTAAGGTTCTACATGGATAAAGGAAGAATGATCGTTCGAGGTCAGAAGATTCCGGCCCTAGAAATAGTCCCTTGGTTGCAAAAACAGGATGACTATCAACTTCGTGAGGAGATGACATCTGAGTTGGGTATTTTTTCGCGAGCTATACTTAACCCAATGTTTCTGAGCATCTTAGATACAATCCAAAAGACTGTCACAGAAAAATTCGGTTTTTCAGGTTATACAGATTACGCTCAATTCAAGAGAAATTCATCCTTCGATGAATGGCAAACCGTATTTACTGAATACCTTTCCAACACTGATGAAGTTTATTATGGAAAGGTGTCGACTTGGGTGGAGGCAAGGCTGGGGCATCCTTTGGAGACCCTTAACAGGAGCCACACGCTACGTTTGATGAGGATCGACGCATATGACGAATATTTTCCAGGTTCCTCCCTGAAAGAAATTGTCGCTCGAACCGTGAAAGGCCTGGGTCTTGATCTAAAAAAGCGGAAAGACATTATAATCGACATTAAGGATGACGCCAGGCGGAATTCAGATGCCATATGCGTGCCGGTAGACATTCCTGGGGAAATTCGTATTCTTGTTAAACCGATTGGTGGCATAGTAGACATGGAAGCCCTGTTGCATGAAATGGGACATGCCTACTTTGTTAGCGGTTTCTCACGCGAGACTCCGGTAGAATACAGGCGATTGACGAGGTCTCCAGCCTTGGACGAGGCCTTCGCTTTTCTTTTTATGCAATTATTGGAAAACTCCAAATGGCTGACCGATGTTGCAAGACTGGCAGTCTCAGACGCCGAAAAACTGGTTGAAGAGATCAGGATGAAAAGGCTGCTCTTGATTCGCCTCCACATAGGAAAATTCTTGGCTGAAAAGGATCTTTTCGAAAGCCGAAATTTTAAAGATTCCAGTTTTTACTGTACGTGGCTGCAACGAGCCACAGGGTTCAAATATGAACCTGATGGATATCTCTTAGACATGGAACCTGAGTTTTATTCGGCTGAATATGTCTGGGGCTGGGCTGGAGCCGAAGTTCTCAGACGTTATCTGGAGGGTTTCTGTGGGGAAAACTGGTACGAAGTCCAGGAAGCGGGCTCTTTTTTGACGGAAATATCTAGTGATGGGCGGCAAAATTCACTGAAGCAGGCCTTATCCAAATTCTGCGGGGCAGAGCTTACCATGCCTTCTTTCTGAAAAGCCGGCGATCAAAGAAATCAGACAAAATTAGGCTTTGTTGACTTTACAAACGGCGCCTATTTTCTGACAGTGTCAGAGTGGAAAATGGAGAATCTAATTGGATCAACTTGGGACAGTATCCACACAATCCATCCAACTTGAAGGGGTAAGACTGGAATCCGGGATTTATCTGAGGGATCTCACGGTTGCTTATGAGACGTATGGCGAGCTGAATGAAAAAAGAGACAACGGCGTGCTGGTCTTGCACGCTCTATCAGGTGACGCGCATGCTGCGGAATTGGACAACGACGGGAGAGTTGGCTGGTGGGATGGTATGATAGGACCGGGTAAAGGCATCGACACCAGAAAATACTTCGTGATCTGTTCAAATTGTCTTGGCGGCTGCAAAGGAACTACAGGACCTACGAGCGTCAATCCGGCTACAGGCAAACCATATGGGCGATCATTTCCACAGATTACCATTACTGACATGGTCAATGTTCAGGCAATGCTTATTGAAAAACTTGGAATTGCAAAACTGCATGCGGTCATAGGTGGGTCAATGGGCGGTATGCAGGCTCTTGAATGGGCGTGCGCTTACGGTGACAGGCTGAAATCCGCTGTGGTGATAGCTGCCACAGCTCGCCTCTCCCCACAGGGCATCGCCTTCAACTGGGTAGGCAGAAACGCCATATATTGCGATCCGGCTTCCCCTGTGAATTTTGAAGGTTCGAATAACGATTATTATAGACCAGGGCGAGGCCTAGCCGTGGCAAGGATGATCGGTCATATCACATATCTATCAGAAGAAACTATGCAGGCCAAATTTGGACGAAAAAGAAAATTACGTGACATGGATGGCACTACCTACAGCCTCGGAGAAAATCAGGGACTTGGTGGAGAATTTGAAATCGAATCCTATCTGCAGCACAAAGGTAGTTCATTCATGGCAAGATTCGATGAAGATTCATACATAATCATAACCAAAGCGATTGATCATTTTGATCTTGTGAGGGAATACGGCGATTTAGCTTCCGCTTTTAAGGCCATAACGGCCAAAATGTTAATAGTATCATTCACGTCAGACTGGCTTTATCCTACATCTATGTCACTAGACATAGTTCGAGCCTTACAGGCCTCAAAGAAACATGTTTCTTTTGTAGAAATGGATTTGCCATACGGACATGACTCTTTTCTCGTTCCTCAGGGAATGCCCAATATGACCAGAATTGTGAGAGGTTTCTTAAGAGGTGTCTGACCAGACGCAAGAGATTCGAACGCCTTTCCATGAATTCGAGGCCGGATTCAATATTATCATCGATTGGATAACTCCGGGAACAAGGGTCCTTGACCTCGGATGCGGCTCAGGAACTTTGTTGGCGAGGTTACGTGATGAAAAGGACGTTGAAGGCTGTGGAGTCGAACTCGATCAGGAAAAGGTCATGCGCTGCACCGAAAGAGGTATCAGGGTCATGACACTTGATTTGGATCATGGGCTCGAAGGATTTCCTGACTTGAGTTATGAATACGTGGTTTTGAGTCGTACGGTCCAGCAGTTGGCCAGACCAGAGCATCTCGTCCGTGAAATGTTGCGGGTGGGTTCTAAATCCATAATTGCGTTCCCCAACTTTGGGCAATGGAAAATAAGACTGGAATCACTGTTTATCGGAAGAACCCCACAGGTTCGGACCTTTCCACTGCCCTGGTATAGTTCACCAGACATCCATAGAATAACCATTGAAGATTTCAGACATTTTATTAGTGATATTGGCGGGAAGATAGAAAAAGAAGTCTTCATCATTAATGACGAACCTAAGCCATCCATTTTCTTGCCCAATCTTCGGGCCGATTGGGGTTGTGTTCAGATCTCGGCTCAACATTGTAACAGCTGATACTGACTGCATTTAAAAAAGTAATTTTAAGAAATCGCGAAGAAAAAAGCCCTTTCGACTCGAGAAAAGTACTCAAGTCTTGGTTCAAACCTTCCTTCATGTCGTAATGTCACTCATTCTCACGCCAAATGTTATCAAAAGACTATTTGACATCCCGGACCGGGATCCTGAGCTTTTTGAGATTATTCTTGACCTAAAACTTATTCCTGAAATAAGATAACGAGTTTATGTGAAGAGCTGGTCTTAAGACCAGTCCAACTGCTAGGATTTTGTAATGATCAATTTGATTAAGGGCTTTCATGATGTCCTGCCTGATCAGTCCCTGAAGTGGGCTTTTATAGTCGACAAAGCCCGGAATTGTCTGGAACGATTTGGATTTCGCGAAATTGTAACGCCAATAATGGAAAAAACTGAGCTTTTTCAACGGGGTATTGGTCAGACAACCGACATAGTTGAAAAAGAAATGTACAGATTTGAAGACATCAACTCTGAATCTCTCAGTTTACGGCCAGAAGCTACGGCGGGAATACTAAGGGCTGTTGTTGAACATTCTATGCTGCGGCGGGAGCCCGTCTTGAAACTTTTTACCATCGGTCCCATGTTTCGTCGGGAACGACCATCTAAAGGAAGATTTCGCCAGTTCTTTCAGATTAACGCCGAAACCTTGGGCGACGATTCTCCGCTGACGGACGCGGAGACTATCTTAGCCTCTTATACGCTTCTCGAAGACATTGGAGTGGGACATTTTTCCCTGGAAATCAATTCGGTTGGCTGCAAGAATTGCCGTCAGCTATATCGTTCAGCCCTGGTAAAATATTTGGAGCCTTCGCTGAACAGCCTCTGTCCAGACTGCCAAAGGCGAATCGAGACCAATCCGCTCCGCATTCTCGATTGCAAAGAACCCGAATGCATATTGGTAAGTCGAAATGCGCCTCTCATTACGGAGTATCTGGATTCTTCATGCAGGGACCATTTTGAAAAGGTCAAGCTGGCCCTGACAGCCATTCATGTTCCGTTCCGACTCGAACCCCGTCTGGTGAGAGGGCTCGACTATTATACTAGGACCGCTTTCGAATTCGTCCATTCCCAGTTGGGCCGGACCAAGGCTCTCGGAGGGGGGGGACGATATGATTCACTGATCAGCGAACTTGGGGGCCCCGATGTTTCAGGCGTTGGTTTTGGACTCGGCATAGAACGACTTGCTATGAATCTTCCGGATGACCATCCTAATTTCCTTAGACAGACTGAAATCTTCATAGCCATTGTTGGAGCCGGAGCTCTGAATACTGGCTTCGAGCTTGTCAGTAGACTTAGAAGAAACGGGTTCTCGGCTGAAACAAGGTATTCGGGCATGAGTCTTAAAGCTCAGATGAAAGTGGCGGATCGTTTGAACGCCAGATGGGTAATCATGATGGGAGACGATGAACTCGCGCAAGGTAAGGCAACGATGAGAGATATGACAACCAAGAGACAGTTTCTGGTGGAACAGGATGACATAGAACGTGTTGTTCGGGGAGAAGAATCTTGAAGCTACAAGAATTGGAAGGATGGGAACGCTCTCACCTTTCTGAGGAATTAAACGAAACGGATTTAAAGAAAAGAGTCCTCCTCATGGGATGGATTCTCAGACGTCGAGATCATGGTGGGGTTATATTTATTGACTTGAGAGATAGGCGCGGGCTGATTCAGTTGGTGTTCAATCCAGAATTCTCCATCCAATCCCATGCGCTGGCCCATCACTTGAGACCGGAATGGGTCATCGCCGTAAAAGGAGAAGTTCGCTTACGTCCCGATGAATCTATTAACCTGGAACTCGTTACAGGCAGGATTGAAATCTTTATCGACGAACTTAAGATACTGAATTCTTCTGAGCCTCCACCCTTTCCTCTGGATGAAGAAACCGATCCTTCGGATTCCGTGCGTTACAAATATCGGTACCTAGACCTTAGGAAATCCGACGGAGCAAGAAAAAACCTCCTTTTCAGGCATCGCCTGATTTCCGAAATTCGTAATTTCCTTAACGGTCAGGATTTCGTAGAAATTGAAACTCCTTTTTTGACCACGAGCACACCAGAAGGCGCCAGAGATTATCTGGTCCCAAGCAGACTCACTCCCGGAAGTTTTTACGCCCTACCTCAATCTCCTCAGCTTTTCAAACAACTTCTTATGGTTGCGGGTTTTGAGCGTTACTATCAGATAGTGCGATGCTTCAGGGACGAAGATCTAAGGGCCGATCGGCAACCTGAGTTCACTCAGTTGGACATAGAGACATCTTTCATGGAAGAAGACAATTTGTTTTCTGTTATGGAAACGATGATCAAAGCGCTTCTTTCAGATCTATTGGGCGTTGAGCTTTCGATTCCTTTCGCAAGGATTCCATACAGGGAGGCCATGGAGACATATGGGCTTGATAAGCCAGATGTCAGGTTCGAGTTACATTTGAAGGACATTACTGCCGCTGTGAGTTCCACCCAATTCGGAGTTTTCAAGAACGCAATCGATGGTGGCGGAATAGTCAAGGCCCTCAAGGTTGATGATGGAGCAAAGCTTTCCAGAAAAGAGCTTGACGATTTGAGAGACTTTGCGGCGATATATGGAGGCAAGGGTGTAGCTTACGCAAGAATCAAGGACGGCGGTGAGTGGCAATCCCCCATAGCGAAATTTCTCTCAGATGATGAACGATCTCAGATCAACAGTCTTGTTCGAGCTCAACCCGGCAGCGTTGTTCTTTTCGGCGCCGATTCTTCAAAAATAGTTAACGATGTCCTGGGCAATCTGCGCAAGCAACTTGCGGAAAAACTCCTGCTCGTTCCGGCTGGTGAGTTGAAATTCGTTTGGATAACTGAATTCCCGATGTTTGAATACGATCTCGATGAGAGGCGATTCACGGCAATGCATCATCCTTTCACGTCTCCCATGCTCGAGGACCTGGACTTGCTTGAAAATGATCCCGGATCGGTTCGTTCAAGGGCTTACGACCTTGTCCTAAACGGCTCTGAAATTGGTGGTGGTAGTATGCGTATCTACAGAAGCGACATTCAGAAGCGTGTTTTTGGAACCCTTGGTATCGACGCTGAACAGGCCAACCAGAAATTTGGGTTTTTGCTTGAAGCTTTGAGATTTGGCGCTCCTCCGCATGGGGGGATTGCTTTTGGCCTGGACAGGCTTACAGCAATTTTGACGGGATCAGAATCCATTCGCGATGTCATAGCTTTTCCCAAGACTCAAAGGGCTACCTGCCCGCTTACAGGCGCTCCGACCCCTGTAAGCCCCGATCAACTAAAAGAGTTGGCTTTGGCTATTGTAAAAGGCAAACACTAGCCCCAAATTATAAAATGGGTCGTTCGGAAAATCCAAGTTTTAATAATTGCGACTTTGAATTGTTCGAGCAAACCACTTTTCTAAATTGCCAACGTGCTCAAGGAGTTTAACCATGGCCACATGG
>JAZDKD010000259.1:0-11095 GCA_043803345.1 Pseudomonadota bacterium | reverse complement strand
CCCACTGTTCACAAACACCTCAGTTTCTATTATTACGCTCCTGAAAAGTCACCGTTTAAACTGATGAAGTATTTCGGATTTGGCCTGCTGCCGTCGGCAATCGCTGATAGATGGAGGGTACGGCACATCCTGTCCAAGCTGGTTGCCAGGTACTACGGATTCACCGGTTACTTTGAAATGTACGCCATGCCTTTCTCGAGGATTCATTTATTCGATTACATAGAAAAGACCGACATATTTGTTCCAGGAGGGCTGAGCCCAGTGAAGAACCTTGCGGATACGCTGGAGGCAAACCAGATTTCATATCACATTTCGAACTGGAGGCTTCAGGAGAGTCAAAACATTGAGGCGCTTAAAAAAGATATTCAGAAAGGGGAAATAAACTTCGCTTTTCTTTACACAGCGGCCATGGACGGTTTACTCCACAGAGTGACCAAGGATGGAGCCGAGATTGATGTTAAGATGAAATGGTACGAGGACAATATTCGAAATCTTATGAAGGAAGCCCGGTCCAACTATCAGGAGATATATTTTACAGTCTTTTCAGACCACGGTATGACAACTTTGGCCGGAGTGGTGGACGTTAAACCGGAAATTGAAAAGCTGGGTTTGATTTTTGGAAAGGACTATGCCGCAGTTTACGATTCCACCATGGTGAGACTATGGCACTTGAATGATTCGTCAAGGGGAGCGATACTCGATACCCTAAACAAAGTTCCGCACTCGCATGTCCTTGATGATACGGAACTCAAAAAATATAGCATTGATTTCCATGATCATATGTATGGCGATACTATATTACTCATGGATCCCGGTTGGCAGATCGCTCCAAGTGATATGGGCCTGAACGCTCTGCCCGGCATGCACGGTTTTGCTCCGGAGCATGAGGATTCATATGCCGCTCTCTTGAGTTCCGATCCTGTTGACATTCAACTTGGCTGTGTTGATGACTATTTTCGTTTAATGAAAGAAAAAATGGACTGGATCCGACAATGAGTTTGATATTTACCGAAATTATATTGGGCGTTTAACAGACTAATCTAAATTAACATGAAGACCGGGAATTCGTTTTGTAAGTTCAAGAACATTTTTGCCATCCGGTTCACTTCGGTAGTGGAGTTCATCTACAAACTCCCGGATAAACCACAACCCCATGCCTCCTTCAGGCGGGGTTTCCAGGTCTGGAGCGGGAACTGATTCTGGATCGAAACCCTTACCCCAATCTTCAAAACGAAACTTCAACATCTCTGCGCCAATTTCAACTATAATGCGGACACTCCCGCTGTTTGCGGACTGGTAGGTATGTTCAACAATATTGACCAGAGCTTCATTAAAGATTAACTCGGCCGAGTAAAGCAGGCGCTCGTTCTCCGCGAACGGGGAAAACTGTTCCAGAAGCTTACGAACAAACTCTACTGACGGCCTTATTACCAATTCATTCGCTTCTGTTTGGATGGATATGGACAATGTTTTCATTTTATGTGGCCTCACACTCTAACGGGGCTAATCGGATAAACCCGCAGACAAATACGGTTACAAACGATCCACTCCATCCCCTAAACCAAATTTTTCAGCGGCGCTCCAGTTCCCTATCCTTGCTTATCACAAAAGAAAGTCCCCCAATTTCCCTGTTAAAAAGACTTCACAGCGCCTTCAACATCGTCAAATATCTCGAAGATTCGATGAAGCCTGGTGAGTTCGAATAGAGTTTGGACCTGAGCCGAGGGACGTGAGATTTTCATGTCACCCTTATTTTTGGCGATAGTCCTCAGTGACGCTACAAGTGACCCACACCCTGCGCTATCAATGAATCGGGTCTTGCCCATGTCGATGAGAATCTTAAGTTTGCCTTCTTCCGCAAGTTTCTTCACCGCATCCTTAACCTTGGGCGCTTCCAGCGCATCAAGCCTATCCTCGGTCACAACAATCCATATTCCGTCTTTTTCTTCAATGGTCATGATAACTGCTCCCAACTGCAATGACAGTAACCGAAACTACCTGGCGACTTTCAATGTTTACTTTTAACTATAGCAACGTTTTTATTCAGTAAATACCGTTACAAAATAAGCGAAACAGCCGGCCACCTAGCGTCTGTGAAAAACAAGATTCTTTAACGATTTGAAAAAAACTTGTAAATCCTGCCTGAAAGACCGTTTGGCCGCAAACAGATTTTCAGCTATTATCTTTTCTTCATCCAAGCTATCGTTCATTAGCTCGGCGTCTACCGGTGTAAAGAGACCCACAGGTGAACTGAATCTAGGTATAGTCCATTCATCTGTATACGTCAACACGGCGCTTTCATGGAGGGGTCGAACCCCCACCAAGGCGAGTCTTCCTCTAACAACATCTATTAGTCCGGGTAATCTCGAAACAAGACCTTTTGAATCATTGAAGGTTAGAAGTTCCAAATTTTCGCCTTGGGAAAGACCTTCTATTCCAGACGACGAATCCCAATTAAAGAAACTACTTCGGTCAAAGAATGGCTTTCTAGCGATTATGCGAATGACCCCTTTGAAAAGCCAGAGCGGAGAAGTAAGCACAAGCAGTAAGGCAGCGATACCTTTATTGAAAAGTTGTACAGTCCATGGAACTAGTATCTTTTTCCTGACGCTTGAAACAAGGAACGGATCTGTAACCGTCACCCACGTCTCCAACTTCAGGTTCATGATGTTGTTGTTAGATACTATGACCAAGTTCATGGTTGTCTGTGTTCCCACGTAGACATGATTGAGAATTAGGGAGTAGCTCACGTGCGCCTCTTTGTCGATAATTGAGCCGTTTCCAATTACTGAATAGGGTCCAACTTGGGCATTTGATCTGACCGAGCTAAAATCACCTATGAGCGCAGGACCTTGAGTTATCGAAGTTGGATCCAACACAGAGTGATGGCCAACCCACAGATCTATTTCGTTCCGGGTATTAAGTCCATCGGTGAGAACCGGGAAGAGCCCGTCCAAGAAGGCCATGTTAGCCGTCCATAGATGACGAGGAGAATTTATGGGTATCCATGACCCTGAGAACACTATGTTTTCAGCTTCAGAGTTTATGTCGTTTGGTGAGTCAATCAAAACAAGTCCCGAATCGACTGGTTTCTGAAGAGTTTCGGACGAAACCGGCTTCGCCTTTTGCTCCGTCTCCAAAACGGCTTTCAATTCGCAAGCGCATAGCAGACGAGTTATCTTCATTTCATGGGACTGATGAAAACGAGACAAATCCCCGATGTTATAATTGAGACAATGCTCGACCGGTAGAACCATGATCGGGCCTTCGATTTTGTCCGACAGCCGGGCAACTGTTTCGAGGCTCGAACAAGGGTCTCTAAACGTCCAAACTCTTATGGAAGCTCCCCAGCGCCTGCCGTCACCGACAAAGCTCCTTACTGCCACGGGGTTGTCGACAACAGCTATGTCGATATCTTTGAAACCCTGTGACACGCAAATTTCAATTTGGCGTTGGATTAACGGAATGTTCAGTACAGGTAGAAGAGCCACGGGTTTAAACTGAGTCAAAGGACCGAATGACGTTCCGGATTTAAAACAGGTTAGAGTTACTTTCATATGGCGCCATCCACGACTCAGTACGCTCCTCTGCCTGAAAGCACGGCAGGGATGGTCTTGAGGAGCAAAATAATGTCCCCTTTCAATGATTGGCTTTCAAGGTATTGAACATCAAGTCGCACCTGACCTTCAAAGTCGATGTCACTACGCCCGCTAACCTGCCATAAGCAAGTAAGTCCTGGTATCACGTCGAGCCTTCTACGGTCGGACAGTTCATACTCAGCGACTTCGCGCGGCACCGGGGGTCTGGGGCCAACCAATGACATATCTCCCTTTAGGACATTAAGTAATTGGGGCAACTCATCTATACTGAGTTTTCTTATTACCCTGCCAACTCGAGTGATTCTGGGATCTCTCTTCATCTTGAATATCACGCCACCCGACTCGTTTTGGTCTAGAAGAGTATCCTTCATCTTGTCAGCGTTAACTATCATAGACCGAAACTTGTACATGCGGAAAATTCTTCCCCACTTTCCGACTCGGTCCTGGCCGTAAAAAATGGGCCCACGGTCTTCCAGCTTGATGAGTAGGGCGGTGATAAGAAATAATGGCGACAGTAGCAACAGGCCGGCGGCTGATCCAATAATATCCATAACGCGTTTAAGAGCCCTGGCGCTATTCACGACCAAAATCCAAAGGCTTTTTTTTGTGATGAAATAGGCCCACTGCCTCCATCCGGAGACGCGAAGCCCTCCTTTGGCGTACTTGGCGTACAGCTTCTCGAGGAGTTCTTCATCCAGGTCAAACTTCTGCCCATCCCTGGTCATGGTTTCCTAAAACCTCCCAAAAAAATCCAGCGCAATCCAACTAAAAAAACACGGACTTCGAAGTGAGGCGCTTATAAATTACTTCTTCTTGAAGTACAATTAAAACACATTTTAATTATTTTTTACAGGTGTACACAACTGTTGTCAAACAATCTCGGCCTTAATGTTTGCCTACAATAACGCAATCCTGTACAATGGCGTCTTGCACAAGCTGGTAGCCTAATAACAATGGAAGGGGCTCCTGACATGGATGACGTAAAAAACAGAGAGAAATCAAAAAATGACAGGACTTGCTCAGAAAATGCTCGAACCAGCTTCACGAAATTTGGTTTGGCTCAAGGGGTTTTAGACCATCTCCATTGCCAGCAGGTCCGGTTGCCTGAGTCGGCCACTACGAATGACTGGTACATATCCCTGGCTCATGCAGTGCGGGACCGATTGGCTGAACGATGCATAAACACCGATAGGGCTATAATAGTACGGCCAGACTTGAAAATCGTCTGCTACTTGTCCGCCGAGTTTCTAATGGGGCCACAACTGGGCAACGCCATTCTGAGCCTGGGCATAACGGATGAGGCCCGTGAAGCGATGTTCACGCTCGGGCAAGACCTTGACCAAGTTCTGGACAAAGAGCTCGAACCTGGACTGGGCAACGGAGGCCTGGGGCGACTCGCCGCATGCTACATGGATTCTCTCGCAACCTTGGATATTCCGGCGTTTGGTTTTGGCATCAGATACGAATTTGGAATCTTTGATCAGGAGATCAAAGACGGATGGCAGAGGGAGAGAACCGATAAATGGCTCAGGCACGGTAACCCATGGGAGATCAGTAGGCCCGAACTGGAATTTGACGTCAAATTCGGAGGCTACACAGAGTCCTACTACGACGCTGAAGGCTGTTACAGGGTAAACTGGAAACCTGCGCTGGTTGTTAAAGGCGTGGCCTGTGACACGCCGGTTCCGGGATATAAGGCCAACACAGTGAACCTTCTGCGTTTATGGAAGGCAGAGGCCTGTGAGTCATTCGATTTCCAGGCTTTCAATGTTGGTGATTATTACCGGGCCGTAGATGAGAAGGTTCTTTCTGAAACCATAACCAAAATTCTTTACCCTAACGATGAGCCGTATCAGGGCAAACAACTTCGTTTGTCCCAACAGTATTTCTTTGTGGCGTGTACCCTCCAGAATCTTGTCAGTCTTTGTCATGCTCTCGACACACCTCTGGAAGAATTTCACAGAAATTTTGCAATCCAGCTTAACGATACCCACCCTTCAATCGCCGTGGCTGAGCTTATGAGGATATTTGTGGATGACCACAATATGGATTGGGACACATCCTGGGAGATCGTCCAGAAAACTTTTGCCTACACAAACCACACATTGTTGCCCGAAGCTCTTGAAAAATGGCCCCTCCCACTTTTTAAGAGCCTTTTGCCCCGGCATCTTGAACTGATTTATGAAATGAATCATCGCTTCCTGAAGGAAGTGAGGACCAGATATCCTGGGGATGATTACCGTTTGGCGAGGCTATCATTGATCGATGAAAGTGGCGAAAAGTATGTGAGAATGGCCAATCTGGCCTGCGTGGGTGGGCATGCCATAAACGGTGTCGCCGCACTTCATACGGAACTGCTCAAACAGGACACCCTCCGAGACTTCTACGAGTTGTGGCCCGAAAAATTTCACAACATCACAAATGGGGTCACGCCAAGACGCTGGATGGCTTTGAGCAACCCTTCCCTGGCGTCACTGATCTCAAATCGGATAGGCGAAGATTGGGTCAGACGGACTGACGGCAATCTTAAGAAGCTCGAGAAGTATGCGGATGACCCGGAGTTTCTAGAATCCTGGAGAGCTGTAAAGCTCCAGAACAAGAAAAGGATGGCCGCCTATGTTAAGGAGCGGATTGGAATAAAGCTCAACCCTGAATCAATGTTCGATGTTCAGGTAAAACGCATCCACGAATATAAACGGCAGCATCTAAATGTTCTGCACATTGTTACTTTATACGAGAGACTCAAAAAGAATCCATCGCTTGAAGTGGTTCCAAGGAGTTTTATCTTTGGGGGCAAAGCTGCTCCATCTTATTTCATGGCAAAACTTATCATAAAATTAATCAACAGTGTCGCTTCAATCGTAAACAATGACCCTGACGTGGCTGACAAGATTAAGGTGGCCTTTATTCCTAACTTCAGTGTCAAAAACGGTCACCATATCTATCCTGCAGCGGAATTGTCGGAACAGATATCAACTGCAGGCAAAGAGGCTTCGGGCACGGGAAACATGAAATTCGCCATGAATGGAGCGCTAACCATCGGTACCTTGGATGGGGCCAACATAGAGATCATGGAAGAAGTTGGTGAGTCGAATTTTTTCCTATTTGGTTTGACTGCTACCGAAGTGCAAAACCTAAAGTCTGAGGGATACAATCCGAGAGACTATTACGAGAGAAATGAACATCTCAGAAACGCCATTGGCTTGATAGGTTCAGGTTATTTTTCGGATGGAGATACGAGACTATTCAAACCCTTGATAGATTCCTTGCTTTACCATGACGAATATATGGTTTTTGCCGACTACCAGTCTTATGTCGATTGCCAGGACAGGATATCAGATATATATCTTGACATAAGGAACTGGACCAAGATGTCGGTTCTTAACACGGCCCGTATGGGAAAATTTTCTTCGGACCGGGCTATTGAGGAATACTGTAAATTTATATGGGGGGCGGAACCGATTGACTGGAGCGATTAGAAAGGAATCAAGAATGAAAATCATTCGAGTCCCCTTTTTTGTGGCTATTGTATTTGTGGTCGGCCCGATCCTAAATTTTGCGCCGTTAACCGTCTGGGCAGACTCGGACGAAAGCATCGAGCCGGAGCGCACCCTGTGCATTGAAGAGTGTAGGCGCACATATTGGCCTATGGGCACGGAGGCATGGAGGCTGTATTACAGGTGCATTGACGATTGTGAAAAAAAATTCTGGAAACAGTGGGACAAAAACATGAAAAAACTCGAAAAAGATTGATTCTTCATGGTTGGTCCCCAGCATTTCCCTGTAGACAGGTCATTTAGCATAGTTGGCTGGCGCCAGCTTCCGCCTGTGACTACGGAATTTGTTAGCTAATGTTTCTTTTCAGGTCTATCCTCATGTTATCTATCAACACTTACATTTGAAGGTTGTTGACTTAACCAGATCAGAAATTATATTCAGAGGGCACGTTAAAAAACTGCCCGTTTTTTTGTGCTGTTTAGAGGTCGAATCTCGGAATGGTTCGGCCTCTACTCTTCTCTGATTCCGGAAGATTTCAGGTCCTTGATCTCGAACCCAAAACCCAATTCATTTCACTTTTCAGAATTGTATTGACTCTGCCTCGGATAACACATTAGAAAAAAGTGGCGGCTCCGAATATCAACAGCAATGGGATTTGCGGATCAACGAATTACGACCATCTTGATGTTTCGGACATGGGGAAATCTTCCGGCCCGTATACTTACCCTTCACGCCACTTTCATCTCCCTGGCCCGTAACAAGCAATTGCTCTTTTTTAATTCCCGTTTTGGTCACGCATGTTTAGGCCAGGGCTTGCGTCGCTCCGCCAAACACTTTTCAAGTTACCATTTTCTCATGTGTACCGCTTTCGGATCGTGCAAACGCATATGAGAGCGTAGAACTGGAACGAACAATATGTTTGCAGGACTGCAAAGATAAATTTGGATATTTCCCTTTTTTGGGAACTGGCGGGAGTGGCGGTTCAGGTGAAGGCAATTGGCGTCGCTATTTCAAGTGTATTGATGATTGTGAGAGAATGTTTTGGAAAGAATGGCAAGAGGAACACGATGAACTCCAACACAATTGGTAAATAAACCCTCCTTTAGGACAACTTATATTTCTTAACCAATAGACGTTTTTCTATCAATTGATTAACAAGCCGGTTGACGGGCCCGGTCCGAACAACGTAAAAAAAGACGGCCGTCCTGAATAATCTGGAAAATCCTTCAATTTGACTCGGGAATCAGATATCCCAACCTGTTCGGGTTATGTAAAACGCCATTAAAACTGGGAGCTATCCCCTCTGAACTTAAATGACGACGATGAATTCCTATGAGGTCGATAAGCTCCAGATACTTTATAACTTGACTAGTTTCTTCCACGCTGACCGGTATTTTCCGAGAATGTTTTCAGGCATTCCATCTTTGGAGGATTAGCCATCGGTGTTTTCCTGGTAGCCGCTAATCTTTCTCATAGTGATCTTATACCAATGCGGTTTCTAAATGGTGATTCTCAAATACGGGAAGTTGTTTATTGAGCGAACCTTCTCAGGATCGTTTTCCAATTTTGTCAGTCGCTTACAAAACGCCTTCGACTCCCTTACCAGCTCTGCCGGCTTCGCTGTTTGACAACTCTAGGTTCTAGCCCCGGCCTCCCTGCGCTCTTGATGAGGCAGGCTAGCTGTCGGGAAGAGAAATAGCAAGCACAGAGCTCCCATCCCCAGAACCGACATACGGGCTGCTTGGAGTCGAGCGCGCTGATTGATATCCATCAATTGAGCCACTTGCTCCTGTGGGAGCTTTTGTGCTTCGAGATAGCGCCTGGCATCCTGGTTGCTCAGGAAATTCGCTTCTTTAACGAGGGCAATGCGTGCCTGCATCTCGGGACCGACTAACTTGTCTATGTGTACCTGGTCTTTGATCGACTGCGTCAAACCTCCAATCAGAATAGCCCCCACAATGGCTACTCCGAGGGTTTGCCCCACATTTCTTGCCGTCCCCTGGACGCCGCCTGACTGTTCGGCGAGGGACTGCGGGATCGCAACGGCAATCACTGAGCTGCATTGGGAGGCCACTAACCCGGAACCCACGCCGGCCAAAAAAAGCCCGACCAGCAGGCTTGGATTTGTCACTGATGTTTGGAGCCCATATGCCAACCAAAGGCTTGAAAAAGCCAGGACAAGAATCCCTCCCTGGCAAATGCGTCGAGGACTCACACCCTTAAACATGGCCGGTGTCCCCATGGAAAAGACCACCATGCCCACCGCATAAACAGAAAACACAGCGCCACTTTGAACTGCGTCGTAGGCAAGGACGATTTGCAGGTAAGTAATGATAACGAATGAGAATGAGCCCATCACAAAGAAAACTACGGCGTTCATGTAAAGACCGGCGCGAACTTCAGGTGTGTTGCGGAATGCCCGAGGCATCAAGACACTGAGACCGGAGGATTCTCGGTGACGCTCCCAACCAAGGAAAAGAAAGAAAACAAAAGCGCTGCCGACCAGGAGAAACCCGCACGGGGAAATACCGAAAATTGTGAATGGGGCATGCACGGGGGTTACGAGTCCCCAACTGGTAACCATGAGAAGCCCAAAAACCAGGGTGACTAGGCCGACTGTTGCAAGGATCGAACCCAAGACGTCGAAGTTCGCGGATGTGGGCCGATTATGCTGAACCTGCAAGCCAAGCGTGCCGAAAAATGTCAGGACGAATAGCCCAGCTAGAATCCAAAAGGCCCATCGCCAGCCGAGACCAACGATAACGAGCCCGCTTCCCACCGGGCCCGCTGCGGCCGCGATGCCGCTTGCGGCGCCCAGGGCGCCGAAGGCGAAGACAAGTTCCCGTCCCTGGAACATATTCGCCGTAAGAGCCAGAACAGCCGGGATAGCCATCGATGCGCCCAGGCCAGTCAGGACGCGTGCAATGTACGTGAAAACGATCACCCCGGGGCTTGCTGCTGCGATGACCTCGCCAACGGCCAAAGCGATCACCCCAAGCTGGAGAAGGCGTTTCCATCCCCAGCGCACACCGAGCAAGCCGAAGACTATCATAGTCGCGCTCGCTACCAGGGGATAGATCGCATTGGCCGTCTGAAGCGCCGCCACTGAGGTGTGAAAACTCTCAACAATTGCGGACATGGCATTGCTGAGTGTCATGTTGTCCGTTGTCGTCAAGACTTGCACAAGGCAGAACACGACGAGAAGGAACCACTTGCTGGAGAAGAAATTCATGCGCTCCTCAGAATCGTTAGCTTCATGGCGCCGTAGCACGGGATTAACGCCAGCGCTCACTTGGTCGCTTCATATGTCTTACGCCCACCTACCCAGGTTGACAGCACTTTCGGATTTTCCTTAGTGAATTTTTCCGGAGCCACAGCATAGAGGTCCTGGTCATAGACAACCATGTCGGCTTTGTATCCAACATCAAGCTTTCCAATATCGCTCTTCCCGGTGGTACTGGCGCTGCCGACCGTCAGGCCATGTACCATGTCCCGAATGCTGAGCGGAGGATGCGACTGGGGATCGCCTCCTCCTGTGGTCGCAACCCCTATGACGACTGTGGCAGGACAATAAGCAAGAGGTGACACACCGAAATCAGTGCTGATCCCGACGGATACGCCACTGTCAACGAGTTTTTTGATTGGATAGCACCCCTTAGCTCGCTCACCGTAGTAATGCACTGTATCACTCTCCACAGGCCAGAAGCCCGGCTGCACTGTCGTCACCACGTGGCCCTGGAACTGCTTTATCTTCTCGATTTGCTCATCCGTCGGGAAGGCTAGATGTATCAAAGTATGGATCCCCGAAAGCTTGCCTTTCTCCGCCCGTACCTTCTCCAGAGCGCCCAGTACAGCGCCGACACCCATGTCCCCTTGAACGTGGTAGTGCATATTCATTCCATAGTCTTCGACTTTGGCGACAATGGAGTTGATGTCGTGTTCTTTTCCAAGAGAGTCGTCGGCATGTACTTCTTGCAGGCCGTGATTGCCCTGCAAGT
>JAZDKD010000258.1:0-5191 GCA_043803345.1 Pseudomonadota bacterium | reverse complement strand
ATTGGCAGTAGACATATGGCAAGATACATTATCATCAGTCGATGACGAACGCTTAGACTAATAGTCCCTTTCTGTTCACGGATTCGCCCATCAGGAAACATTAAAGGGATTATATATTTTCGGCAGGAGTGTTCTAGTGTTACAAAAGCAAAAAGCGTTATCATCAATGCGTTGATGAAATTGTACAGCATAAAAATTGCTGTTTTGCTTGGTGGAAGATTAACCGCAAAGCTCAATACTAGAGGAAAGGCAACTGCCGGAATAATCCAAGCCACAAGATTCATACCCGCAACCCAGAAAGGTAGGTTTATTACCCTTTGCCTGGCCCCAATCAATTCAGCTTCTTCAACGCTTTCCCCCCGTTCCAGCATCTCAAAAACACCAGCGACTGGACGAGACACCCACCACAGAAACCAAATTGCCCCCGGGACCAGTACGGATAGTAGAACGAGATTTGTTTGGTTGTCCAATGACCTGAGTTGATCCCAATTTTCAACTGGCTGCGCATATCGAAGCAAACATTGGACCAGGAAAAAACCTACCAGGTTACTCCCTACATTGATTATGATCAGCCTCAACAAAAGAGGCGTTTTTATAAATAGATCGCTCAGCAATTGATCCCGCGCATAAATTATCTTTTTAATATAATTCGATTAAACGTCATTTTCCAATGGGCACGATTAGCAAGGGGGTTATACCCGCCGGTATCTTTATCGCCGACGAAACTGCATTTTCATCAAATGCGCCTACGGTTCCTATCCGAAGACCTATAGACTCGGCTTGAAGATACAGGTTTTGATTTGAAGCGCCTGATTCCATAAATATGTATTGTATCCCCCGAGCGCCGTATTTGGCTGTTGATTTACTGAAAACCGCGGCAATAATTATCGTGACCGGGGCTGAGGCGATCCACAACTGCGACAGAGCAGCTTGAGCAAGCGCCATCCTGACATCCTCAGCAGAGATCCTCAAAAGTGAGTTATCCATGGCGTTGTAATGAAAAACACCGGCAGGTAGTCCATCAACCGATTTATTGCCGGTGAGAAGAAATATCTCGAGAGGATATACCCCCCCCGCTGAAGCCAACGTTTTTATAGTTGCTCCACTGATCGCGTCTACCGGTAAAACTCCGTTAGCCGCCCAAAGCAATTGAGACACTTGTCCAAGGGTTAAAGGATCTTTCGCAAAATGGCGGACCGATTTCTTCTTCATCATGCCCGTTTCAATGGATGTCTTTCCATCGAAGTTTGGTTTTGGAAGCTTGAAGTCATTTGCAGCATACGTTGCGGATTGCCCTGAGGCGAAAAGTATCAAACAAAACATCAAGTATCTTAAAGGTTTCATTAATTTGTCTCTCACTTGTTGATATTAGGATAACAATTATCTTATTCATTCTGGAAACACAACTGTGTTAGATTTGTATCTTATACAAATTTTCGACATGAAAGAGGAATCCTAAATGCAAAAGACACTTTCGATAATCAAGCCTGACGGGGTATCCAAGAAATTGATCGGTGAGATCGCTCAAATTTTTGAGTCCGCAGGTTTCCGGATCGCCGCGATGAAAATGAAATGGCTCAGCAAAATGGAAGCGGAAGGTTTTTATTATGTTCACAAAGATCGGCCTTTTTTCCCTGAGCTGGTTGAATTTATGACATCTGGCCCTTTAGTAATAATGGTTCTCGAAGGCGATGATGTCATTAAACGGAATCGCGAGATAATGGGGGCCACTGACCCGACTGAGGCTAAAGCCGGCACAATTAGGGCCCGGTGGGCGGACAACAAGCAGAACAACATTGTTCACGGTTCTGATTCTGAGGAAAGCGCCACGTTTGAGATTTGTTATTTCTTCAGTGGAATAGAGATATTTTGACGCCAAATCCTCTAAACACCACCAACTCCAAGCCAGACCTGACGAACATGACACTGGAGGAACTCCGGTCTTTCTTTAGCGCCTTGGAATACGAGCAGTACAGGGCCGGACAAGTCATGAGATGGATACAGCAGGGGCTCTCTGTATCCTTTGACAGCATGACAAATCTTTCCATGAGGTTACGGGAGACACTTTCTTCAATAGCCAGGATTGGAAGATTGGAATTCATCAGGAAGGTTACGTCTAAGGATGGGGTTACAAAATTTCTTTTTGGCCTCGATGATGATTCAAAGATAGAATGTGTTCTCATTCCGACAGATAATCACGACACCTTGTGTGTCTCGACCCAGGTTGGCTGCGCAATGGGTTGTAAGATATGTAGGACAGCCGAGATGGGTCTTGTCAGGAACCTTACGGCTGGTGAAATAGTTGGGCAATTACTGGAAGTCCGAAGACAGGTCCCGGGTTCGGCAATCACAAATGTCGTTTTCATGGGCATGGGAGAACCTCTTGTCAACTTTGAAAACACCGTCCGAGCCATAAACATATTCACTGATCCGAATGGACCAAAGATTTCGTGGAGAAGAATTACCGTTTCAACCTCCGGGATAGCTCCCCGAATAGTTGAGCTTGGCAAAAAGGTCAGGGTAAAACTTGCCGTAAGCCTCAACGCGGTTACCGACGAAACCAGAAACTTGATAATGCCTGTAAATTTGACTTATCCACTAGCCAGACTGATGGACGCTCTCAAAGAATATACGCTACCTAAACGCGATCGAATTACGATTGAATATGTTCTAATAAGGGGTATAAATGATTCGGACGCTGACGCAAAAAGGCTTGTTCGAATACTGAGTCCTATTCGAGCCAAGGTAAACCTTATTCCTTTCAACGACGAAATGTCTACTGAATTTAAAACGCCAACACCAGCAAGGACTGCGGCGTTTCAGGACATCCTGATGTCAAAGTCGTTAATGGCAATAATACGTAAATCACGCGGCCGTGATATTCTTGCGGCTTGTGGACAACTGGCTTCGGATCAAAGGAGAGATTGTTGAATGAACATGTTGAGCGACTTATAGTAGCTCTTTCAGACCCTTCAACCTATCCACACCGTCCTGATTCGGTTCGAGTTATTCAGACTCATATTTCAATAGTTTTTGTGGCGGGCGAGCTTGTTTATAAGCTTAAAAAACCTCTTTCACTTGGTTTTTTGGATTTTACGACTCTTGAAAAGAGAAAGTTCTTCTGCCGGCAAGAGGTTGAACTCAATTCACGTTTTTCCCGAGACATCTATCTCGGTGTGGTTTCTGTAAATGAATCGCTAGAGCACGGAATAAACCTGAGAGACGAAGGCTCTGAAATTGAATATGCGGTCTTAATGCGATTCGTGCCTGACAATAAAATTCTCAAGAATGCGCTGGCTCAAAACACTGTGGAACCGGCCATTATTGATAAAGTGGCGGACAGCATACGCGAGTTTCATTCCAAAGCTTCGGGTGGCTCACGAGTTTCAATCTTTGGCGCCCCGGAAGTAATCATGCAGAACGTTCTAGAGAATTTCATTCAGACAGAGCCTTTCATCGGTAAAACGATTCCAGCGGATATCTTTGAGGAAATAAAAAAGGAATCTTTGGGTTACCTGGAACGTAACCGGGAATTTCTGGAGAAACGCGTAAAGCTCGGTCATATAAGGGATTGCCACGGCGATCTTCATTTGGACCATGTGGTTCTGTCTGATCCTATAATGCTGGTAGATTGTATTGAGTTTAATGACAGGTTCAGATATTCGGACTGTCTTGCGGACTTGGCGTTTTTGTTGATGGATCTGGATTTTTCGGGGTACCCTGGTTATTCAAACAGGGCACTGGCCAGATATATGGTGGATTGCCCGGACCAAAAAGCATATGATCTTCTAAGATTTTATCAATCTTATCGAGCCTATGTAAGGGGCAAGGTTCAAAGCTTCACTTCGAATGAGTCAGAGATTGACAAAAAAACTAGGATTCAATCAGTTTCCATTGCCAGAGATTATTTTTCGCTGGCAAGGGCGTATTTTGCTCCCCCGCCTAAACCTGCGCTCATGATAACCTGCGGACTGATGGGATCAGGGAAGAGTTTCCTGTCTTCGAGACTTGGAACGAGATTGGGCATAGATATCATCAGGTCTGACGTGGTTAGAAAAGAAGCGCTTGGTTTACGGCGTACCGAACATAAGCTTGACAATTATGGGACTGGAATCTATACGCGAGAAGCGTCCGAAATGACTTACGGAGTCATGCTCGATGAAGCTGATAAGCAACTTGGAAAAGGACGTCACGTAATACTCGACGCTTCCTTTGCGAAAAGAAAGCTCCGGTTGGAAGCTAGGGATTTGGCGAAGAGACTTGGGGCACGTTTCGGACTGATTCATTGCGAAGCCTCGGATGATGTGATCCATAAACGGCTGGTCGCAAGGATTGAAGATGTCGAAGAGCCTTCGGACGGTAGATGGGAACTGTACCATAGACAAAAAGATGACTTTGAGAAGATAGACCCGAGAGAAGAGACTGGCTGCGTTCGTTACACGCCGAACATTGACTTTAACCAGTTTTTGACTTCCATAGCAATAGAGATAGCTTTTGGTTTTGCAAATTCAACTTGTCGGGAATTTTATGATAATGATTAGTGTCGATTCCCTGGCCCCCATGTATTCATATGCCTGAAAAGAACATTAAGTCATCGGGGTTTCTTGGGATCTCTCATGTTCTCGCTGGAGCTTCATTAGTAATGCTGGCTTTGTTGGTCAGCGCCTTTACCTCCTGCGTGCCGCAAAAAGCTGAGACACAGGGGAAGTTGCAAAAAACGGTTGAACTTCACTATCAACTTGGGATCAATTATCTCAATGAAGGAAAAACTCCCCAGGCTCTCAAGGAACTTCTGGCGGCTCAAACTCTAGCCCCGGGGAACGCTGATGTGGAACATGCGCTAGGATTGGCCTATCAGCGTAAGGGGATGTATAACGAAGCCATAGAGCAGTACAAGAAAGCCTTAACTAAGGACCCGAAGTTTACAGAAGCCAAAAACAACCTCGGAACCGCATACCTTGCCAAAGGGGAACCTGACGAGGCCATTTCGAAATTCGAGGAATGTTTGGGCGATCCAAACTACTCTACGCCAGAAAAAGCCGCCTATAATCTCGGTGTGGCGTACAACCTGAAAAAAGACGTTGACAAGGCAATCATCAACTATGAGAGAGCGGCGTTGCTGAAAAAGGACAATATCAACGCCCTATTCAACCTAGGCTTTTGTTACGAAGAGAAAAAGGATCTGGCCAAG
>JAZDKD010000257.1:0-9604 GCA_043803345.1 Pseudomonadota bacterium | reverse complement strand
TTCCCTGTCACAACGGAGATGGGATAGCCGTTGGCGATCGCCTTTCCTAGAACACTCAGATCCGGAGTCACCCCATAAAGTTTCTGGGCGCCACCCATTGAAAGCCTGAAACCGGTACGGATTTCATCATAGATTAACACGGCTCCGTACCTATCAGCAATCTCTCTAACTCCTTCAAGAAACCCCGGCATGGGAATCTGCATTTCTTGATGGTTGGGATGCCCGAAAGGAGTCATGATGATGGCGGCAGTCTGATCTCCATGCTTTTCCATGAGATCGGAGAGCTGTTCAAGGTTGTTGTATTGAAATTCGAAGACATCTTCAAAGAGCTTTGCAGGAACCCCACCTTTCATCTCAACACACCAGTCATGCCAACCATGGTACCCGCAGCGCATAACCTTCAGTTTGTTTGTATATGCTCTTGCAATACGAATACTCGCTGTAGTGGCGTCAGAACCTGTTTTTAAGAAAACACTTAGCTCAGAACAAGGCACAAGTTCAGTCAACTATCTGGCAAACAGATTCTGGTATTTCTGAGTGAGGGTGAAACAAAATCCTTTTTCTCTGATCTGCTTGTAAACCGCGTCATCCACCTCTTCTTCGCGGTAACCGAGGATGATGGGACCGTAACCGCAGAGGAAATCAATAAACTCGTTACCATCAACATCGGTCAGACGGCAACCTTTTCCGCTTTCAAGGAAGATCGGATATT
Organism: Pseudomonadota bacterium; assembly: GCA_043803345.1. Taxonomy (GTDB): domain Bacteria; phylum Desulfobacterota; class Desulfomonilia; order Desulfomonilales; family Desulfomonilaceae; genus CAJBEZ01. The sequence goes on along the minus strand of JAZDKD010000257.1, from coordinate 8,892 downwards.
CTCCTTCGATAAAATCAACCGGCTTTCTTGCGCCCAGAACGCCCCCCGGTATCAGTTCGGTGGCCTCTTGAAACAGTTCTAGACTCTTGGTTATGTTAAGTTTGCTAATTTCTTTCATGGGAAGTCTCCTGTTCCACGCTAGACATGAACCAACGACGAAATGGTTTCCGACTGATGGATTTTTGCGCCTCTTTTCAAGAATTCCTCAAGAAACGACGCTGGATCGATGCAGCCTTCAGGGGCGACCACGCCCTTTTCGGTCACGGCGCCTTTATCCATCATAAGCGCTGCAATGGAGGCGGGAAGGCCGGTCCCCGGCGCCATCCTTCCAACCATATCGGCTGTGTATGTAACATTGGCGCCCTGCCTTTGCCCTTTGACAATCACCTTGAGCCCTGAAGATTGAGGTCCGTTGTCCCGACCTTCAGGAATGGTCTCCCAAAGTTTCAGCGCAAGATCATAAGGCGTAACTTTTGCACCGTTCACATCTACGGATTGTGTCCCCAAAAAGCCGGTATCTTTCTGTTGCTTTATCAGCTCGTCCACCCATCGAGGGATGAGAGCTCCTTTGATTATGACATTCTTCACGCCTTTGATGTATTTTGGAATGGTCAATGGCTGAGGATGGCCCACGTAGCGAAGATGGCAGGCGCCAAGGGGTTCCAGAAACTCAGCGTCGACTTCTCCTTCGCCGCCCTCGACAAGGACCAGCTCGCCATTCAGATATTGGGGTATCTTCCCAAGTGTCATATGAAGGCTGTGGTCCCAGGCAGCTCCTGCAAGTTCGGCAATACTCACTACCCAGTAGAGATAAATGTCATCCACTCTGTCCAGCCGGTCTGCATACCACTTCACAAGGACATTGTTGGTTCCGGGGTCCGAGCCCATGCCGGTGAGAACTGTAATGCCCGCTTCTCTGGCGATTCCATCTATCTCAGAGTTGAAAAGAACCTCCGTTCCTTCATAATCGTCACATATATCAATATAGTTTACTTTTGCCTCAACTGCCGCCCTCGCGACGGGAACAGCGGTCTTGTAAAATGGGCCAGCACAGTTAATCACAACATCAATTTTCTCGAATGCGCTCACCATGGCTGCATGATTATTCACATCCATCTTTATCAGATTAACTTTTTCGTTTTCGCGCAATTTAGGCGCCAATCGTACCGGATCCGGGTACAAATCTCCCAGAACAACGGTCGTGACATGTTGTTGTTTTATCAGGTCCCGGGCAACGCCCTGACCCATACCACCGGCTCCTCCTAGTACAAATGCACGCATGTGACTTACTCCTTTATATTCTAGAATCGTTCCGCGCCCACCACATTGTGTGGATTGTCGGACCTGTGATTTATCGTTAGATGTTTTTTCTTCATTTTTCCCAATCCTGGATTGATGAATCTTCCGTCCACTTTTTCGGTTAGGAAGCTGCGGAGCGTGTTAGGGTCATCTATAATAAACGTCGCAAAGCAGGATATGCCTGCTTGTGGTTAATATCAAAACATATGAATTGACGACCGAGATCAGTATACTGTATACATTATCAAAGATACCAGAAATATGACACTGGCAAGAATTTTCTCATCACAATGTTTGATATATGCGCTTGAAGCAACGACAAGCATCACGATAGCTTATTCCGGTTAGAATTTAGGATTTCAAACCTTAGTTGATTGTAGATTTAAGCCTTTTGCTAGAAATTGGTGAGGCCAATGTTGGACCACCTGGCTCAATTTATAGTCGCCGGCTTAACAACCGGAAGTATTTATGCGTTAATCGCATTGGGATTTTGCGTCATTCATAACGCCACAGGCATCGTAAACTTTGCTCAGGGAGATTTTATATCACTGGGGGGACTCGTCATTTTCACGCTGCTAGTCGGTCTAAAGGTTCCATTAATCATAGCCTTTCCACTATCTGTCATTGCTGTCACGATCGTTGGGGCCTTGTTGGAACGAGTTGCCATTCGCCCCGCAAGATCGCGTAGCATAGTAATTCTTGTATTTATTACCATCGGCGCTTCCATTTTCATGAGGGGTGTATTCAAGATCTTGTGGGGAAAGAATCAGATGGGGTTGCCCCCTTTTTCGGGAGAGACACCTATAAAATTTGCCGGCGCCACATTGATGCCACAAAATCTTTGGATTTTTGGCATAACTTTAATTTCGGTAATAGGTCTTCATTTCTTCTTCAGCAGAACGAGACTGGGAAAAGCCATGAGGGCTACCGCATGCAACCCTAGGGCTGCGTCACTGATGGGGGTCAATGTCAATTCAATGGTGTTACTTTCATTTGCGCTAAGTGGGGCGCTGGGAGCCATTGCAGGGATAATTATCGTTCCCATAACGACCCTTTCATTTGACATCGGCGTAATGTTGGGATTGAAGGGTTTTGCCGCCGCGGTCTTGGGCGGTTACGGGAATAGTCTCGGGGCCGTCCTTGGGGGACTCCTTTTAGGCGTGTTGGAATCAGTCGGGGCAGGCGTTATTTCGTCAACCTACAAGGATGTTATTGCTTTCGGTATCTTACTGCTGGTGCTTTTTGTAAAACCAAGCGGGCTACTGGGCCATGGCGATACGGAGCGACTTTAGATGCGGATCAGGTCATCCGGAGTGAAATCACTTCTCGGCCTAGTTGTTCTAGCTGTTTTTATTGTTCTTTTTCCCCTAGCGTTATCTAACCCGTACTATCTAAATGTTGCCAATATCATTGGTATCAACACGATAATTGTGGTGGGGCTAACCCTGTTGATTGGTTATGCCGGACAAGTTTCACTTGGGCACGCTGCGTTCTACGGCATCGGAGCGTATACTTCAGCAATTCTTACTGTGACCTACGGTTTCAATCCATGGCTGGCCCTTGTTCTCGCAGCCCTGGTTACCGCCAGTATAGCATTCATCATTGGAACCCCAACGCTCAAGCTGCATGGCCATTATTTGGTCATGGCGACTCTCGGGTTTAACCTGATAGCAAACATAATTATAGTCCAGTGCGATTCGGTTACGGGCGGTCCTTCTGGTTTCCCCGGTGTTCCTCCTTTAGCCATCGGAAGCTGGGTTTTTGATTCAGATATAAAGATGTACTGCTTGATCTGGTCAATGACTTTCATAGGAATTGTCCTCGGACTAAACCTTTCTATGTCTCGAGTTGGAAGAGGGCTAAGAGCTCTTCATTCTGGAGAATCGGCGGCTAATTGTATGGGGGTTCCCGCCAGCAAGTATAAAGTAAAAATGTTTGTGCTTAGCGCTGTATTCGCTTCCGTGGCTGGAAGTCTTTACGCCCATTATTTATCGTTTGTAAGTCCAAAAACTTTCGATATTTTCTTTTCCGTGGAACTGGTGACGATGGTAATAGTGGGCGGTATGGGTAGTATATGGGGGGGGCTCGTCGGCTCCGCTTTTCTTACCTCTTTACCCAACATTTTAAGTTCTTTCGATGAATATAAGGATATATTTTACGGCTTCATCTTGGTCGTGATTCTGATTTTTACCCCAGAAGGGTTCATTCCTGGAATACTCCAGAAATTGGACTTTTACTTAAAAGAGAAAGGGCAAAGGAATAAGAAAAGACCTGATGATTTTTTAGATAAACCTCGATTAAATGGCGTTAGCGGAATCCCACTTGCTGACTCACGCTCTTCTAAAAGGCTTGAAGCGTCAAATGAAATTATTCTGGGAATAAACAATATATCTAAAAGCTTCGGCGGGGTTGCGGCTGCTTCATCATTGACGTTTGACGTTCAAAAGGGGTCCATAACCTCCTTGATCGGTCCAAACGGAGCAGGCAAAACTACAACCATCAATCTGATTTATGGAGTTTACAAACCTAACCTAGGCACGATTATTTTTCGAAACAATAGGATCAACGGACTGTATCCATATCAGATAGCTGCCATGGGCATGGCGAGAACTTTTCAGAATCTTGAGATATTCGATAACATAACCGTCCTGGAAAATGTTATGGTCGGAGCGCACGCCATATCTCACAATGAATTTTTGGTTTCGATGTTGCATCCTCCATCCTACTGGAAAGAGGAGAAAGTGATTCGTGAAAAGGCCATGGAAGCGTTGTCTTTTTTCGGATTAGAAAAGGAAGCTGATTTACCTGCCTGCCAACTATCTTTTGGTGAGCAAAAGCGATTGGAAATGGCCCGCGCCATAGTGTCTGAACCTGAACTTATATTGCTTGATGAGCCTGTCGCAGGGTTGAACAGGGCTGAATCCATCGCGATAGCGGGACTTATAATGAAAATCCGTTACAGAGGAGCTACCGTGCTACTTGTGGAACATGACATAAATGTTGTCATGAGCATTTCAGATAAGGTAGTCGTGTTAAACTATGGAACAATGATAGCTGAAGGCACACCAATACAGATTCAAAAAAACGAGTTGGTTTTGTCCGCATATCTTGGAGGCTCCCTGTAAATGTTGGAGGTGGAAAACATTCACGCCTATTACAGGGGAAATGAAGCTCTGAAGGGCGTTTCATTAGAAGTCGGCCCAGGTGAAATTATCGCGCTTATCGGGGCCAACGGAGCTGGTAAAACGACTTTGCTGAACTGTATTTCAGGATTACATACCGATATGGTTGGGCGTATATCATTTGAAGGGGCGGACATTTCCAGCGCTCCGGCTCACAAGCTTGTGAAACATGGACTTGTTCAGTGCCCAGAAAACCGCCAATTGTTTGGATCCATGACTGTTGAAGAAAACCTCGAGATGGGGGCTTATCTTTGGTCTGAGCAAAATCGAGGAGAAAGTTTAAGCAAAAGGCTAGAACTTATGTTACGTAAATTCCCCGTTTTGAAATCGAGACGCAGACAACTGGCTGGGACATTGTCAGGAGGCGAACAGCAGATGGTAGCCATTGCGCGTGGACTGATGTCTAATCCAAAATTGTTGATGCTGGATGAACCATCTTTGGGTTTAGCTCCAATAATTGTTGAAGAGGTTTTCGGCATTATAAGGGAGTTGAAAAATGAAGGCAGGACCATTCTCTTGGTAGAACAAAACGCCATAGCGGCTTTGGATCTTTCTGACCGGGCCTACCTTCTTGAAACGGGGAGTGTGACGTTTAGCGGACCGTCAAATGTTTTCATGGAAGACGCGAGGGTCCGTAGAGCTTCCTGGGGAAATGATCTAGAAGCCTCTAGCTCTTCATGTTAAAAAAGATTTTGATGAGTCCAATAGGTAAGCGCCGAGGACAAGAAGCATGCTTGAACCACGATTCAAAGGGATTTGTCCTCAACCAAATTTCACTCTTTTCTCCTCGGCTTTGGTTTAAGGCCGAAACTCTAATTTCAAAAATGGAGGGCGTATGAAAAAGATCGAAGTTTTTGTGGGGATATTGATTTGTATCCTCTTTCTTGGGAATGCGCATGCAGCGGATCCGATAAAAATAGGGGCAATATTCTCATTGTCTGGTCCGGCGGCGGCTATTGGAACACCGACAAAACTTGTTACACAGATGGTTGTCGAAAAAATCAACAAAGAAGGGGGCATAAACGGTCGCCCCATAGAACTGATACTAGGCGATACCGAGTCTGAACCTACTAAAGCCATTATGGTTGTAAAAAAATTTATTAACGTAGATAAGGTTGCGGCAATAATCGGACCGGACCGGACCGACCTGGGGATGGCCGTTAAAAAGCTTGTGGAAGACGCTGGGGTCCCAACTTTCATGACGGTTGGAGGAGATCCTGTAATAATGGGTGGAGGACCACTTGGAACGTACCAATGGGTCTTTAAATCACCTCAGAGAAGTTCCGTAGCGGTAGAAAAACTGTACGACCATTTACAGAAAGCAAATCTCAAAAAAGTTGCGTTAATGACGGCTGCCGACGGTTTTGGTAAGGATGGGAAAGGCTGGCTGGAAAAATTTGCTCCTAAATATGGATTGACTATAGTGGCCAATGAATCCTTCAATCCTAAAGACACCGACATGACTGCCCAGTTGTCCAAACTTTCATCTACAAATCCCGATGCCATAGTGTGCTGGACAATTGGTCCGGCCGCTGCAATTGTGGCTAAGAACGTCAAGCAATTGGGCCTCAAAGAACCTCTGTTTCAGTGTCACGGCATACCTGATCCCAAGTATGTGGAGCTGGCAGGGGCCTCAGCTGAAGGCAGCGTCATGCCTTCAACAAAGTTGATGGCATGGGAACAGTTGCCGGACAGTGATCCGCAAAAAAAGGTGATTAAAGATTTTGTTAATCTGTATAACGATGTCCAGAAAATCAACAAAGAATTCCCGATTAATACTCATTCGGGATACGCGTGGGACGCCATTTACGTTGTGGCCAACGCCATGAAAAAAGCAGGCGTCGAGCCTTCAAAACTTCGTGACGCCATAGAACAGACAAAAGATTATGTTGGAATCAGTGGAATCTACAACCTGACTCCAGAGGACCACAATGGACTTGGCACGGATTCGATGATTATGGTCCGGGTAAAAGATGGTAAATGGGAATTATTGAAATAAAATGATTTTCATAACAGAGTCTTCTTGAATTCTTCGATCAATTCCGCCATTGAGGCTCTTTCCATATTTTTAGAAAACTTCGGCACAACGGCGGAGCCGGATATTCCGGCGTCCGCCAGATTTCTTTTTTCACGGTCCAGCAGGTTCTTTTTTTTCTTGTTCTTGTTTTTTCCCAGATCTTTAAATTTTGTTCGAAGTTCTTCTATTTTGTTTCTTTTGGGCTCGGAAAAAGACCAGTCATCGAGTCGGTCAAAAAAAACTTTAATGTCATTTTCAGCGTTGATTCCTAACACCATGTTTTTCCAAATGAGCGATTCGAGAATGGCTTTCTCGTCGGGTGGCTCGTGCGCAATAAGAGATAAGACAGACTGATTTGGCCCATTTATATCAATTAATTTCAGGGCATACCCTCGAGCTTTCTTTTCAAGTTCCTCTTTTTTTATGCGCTGCTTTTCCTCATCGGATAGGCGCATTCCGCTTGTTCGTTCCATCATCAAATCAATGGTGTTTCGAATTTCGGTCAATTCAATACCCCGTTTTCATGAAACCTAGAACCATCACTCCCTTATTTGACCTTCCCCTAAAACTATGAATTTGGTCGTCGTCAAATCCTTGACCCCCATTGGGCCATAGGAGTGAATTTTTGTAGTGCTTATTCCTATCTCCGCCCCAAGTCCAAAAACATAGCCGTCACTCATTCGAGTAGAGGCGTTTACGATTACCGTCGATGAATTGACTTCTTTAAGAAATCGTTGGGAAGCCGAGTAGTCCTTGGTAACAATTGCTTCTGTGTGCAAAGACCCGTACTTGGCTATATGCGTTATTGCTTCATCCATGTTTTTAACAATCTTTACCGCAAGAATCAGATCAAGATACTCCGCAAACCAGTCTTCTTCCGTAGCAGGGATCATCCAACTAACGATGGCCTTGCTGGCTTGACATCCTCTGAGTTCGACGTGGGCTTTTTTAAATTCAGCCGCCACCTTCGGGAGAAATTCCGAGGCTATTGTTTGGTGAACTAGCATTGTCTCGAGCGAGTTACAAACTCCAGGTCTTTGCGCCTTGGCGTTTAGCGCTATCTTGACCGCCATATCCTGGTCGGCGAATTCATCCACATAAAGGTGGCACACACCTTTATAATGCTTGATAACAGGTATCCTGGAATTTTGTGAAACGAACCTTATGAGTTCTTCCCCTCCTCTAGGTATTATAAGATCAATAAATTCTTCAAGCTTTAATAAATGTGTGATGGCCTCCCTGTCAGTGGTCGGCATTAGATTTACAACATTCGGATTTACTCCTGCTTCTTTCAAAGTTTCCTTGAATATGTTCACAATGGCTAAATTTGAATTAAAGGCCTCAGATCCACCTCGAAGAAACACGGCGTTTCCGGCTTTGAGACAGAGAGCGGCAGCGTCGGCGGTCACGTTGGGTCTGGACTCATAGATAATACCGACAACGCCTAAAGGAATCCTCATCTGTCCCACTCTCATGCCGTTTGGTCTCACCCACATTCCGGTAATTTCTCCTACCGGATCTGGAAACGAGGCTATTTCCTGGAGGCCTTCGACCGTTTGAGAGATTACTTTGTCTGAAAGTGTTAAACGATCTATCATAGCTTCGGACAATCCCATGCCTCTTGCCGCCTGAATGTCTTTTATGTTTTCTTTTTGCAAATTTTCTTTTTGAGATTTAATCTTTATAGCTATGTCATTCAATATTGACGCTTTGAGGGACATAGAAAGTCTCGCCGAGTCCGCCGCCGCCTCGTGAGTGATTTTAGCCAGCTGAAAAACTTCTTCTTTAATGGACATGGCTTTCTCCGCCTACATTCTCGCTTGATTCGAGTCAATCTTCAATGATACCATTGTAAAGACCATTAGTCTTTTGGAAGATTATGATTATCACCTAGTTATTGATTTATCAACTGATATGCGGCGTCATCCCGCATCGACCTAAAACCGGAGGCGCCACTTTGTGGACTTTGAAAGGGTCTATTTATGATTCCCCTGATCTCTGTTGTCGGTAAGTCAGATTCCGGCAAAACCACTTTATTGGAAAAACTGATTCGTGAACTTACATTGCGAGGTTATAGGATTGGTTCCATAAAACATGACGCCCATTCATTTGAGATAGACAAGGAAGGAAAAGATTCCTGGCGTCACAAACAGGCAGGAGCCGTTCTAACCATGATCTCATCGCCATCCAAAATAGCTATGGTAATGGACTCGGACCACGACCATACTCTGGACGAATTGCGGGAAAAATTTATCAATAACGTCGATCTGATTTTGACAGAGGGTTATAAAAGGGAAAATTTGCCAAAGATAGAGGTATTTAGAAGCGCGCTCCGAAGAGAGATGCTTTGCACTGGCGACGACAACCTCATTGCTATAGCTGGTGATCCGAGCG
>JAZDKD010000256.1:0-3458 GCA_043803345.1 Pseudomonadota bacterium | reverse complement strand
GCTCATGTTAAAATGGTCCTCTATCACTTGGGCGAATTGGATTCGCTTCATCAGGACTTTTGGAGCATCAATTTCTGTCAACAGGAGTACCCATTGTTTTCGCTCAAGTGGAATGCGCAACACAGAATCATTAAGTCCTGATTTAGGTTTGTTCATGGTTGCTCCTGTTAAAGTATATCACTGGAATCACACGTTTTCTCGGATGCAAAATAGAAAGAATGGGTTTCAGAAAGTTAATTTATCACAATAGTTCGGAGCATTGCACCCTCTTTTCAAAGGATTTTGGAACGAGCAAATATATTTCCAGGGAAAAGTTCCTCGGTTATCGATGTTCAGCATGTGAATTTTCAGCAGTGCGCCAATGGAGGAATAACTTTCCTCAAAACCCTTAATTTTTAATTGCATTATTTTGTTCCCGACCATTAGTACCATAAGAAATCGTTGCGATAAATTCAACATGGAGGTATTTCTCGTAATCATTTGATATTAAGTCTGCAAGCCGATGTAGACCTGCCCTGAGAACTCCGATTGCCGGGTGATCTCGACGGGTCCATCAATCTTGATCCTGGGAGCTGCATTAATGAAAAAATTTGTCAGGCCTGCGGCAATTATCATACTAATTGTGGCGCCGCTAGCGGCCTTTTTTATAACATGCGCTTGGCTCCTGGCTCCTGAGTCTAACTTAGTAGGTCGGTCCCTGGAAAAATACCTTGCTCGAAATTCTGGATTAAAAGTCAGCGTTTCGTCTTCCAAGATATCTTATTCATTTCCCGGCATGCTTTCCATTGCGCTTGTCGGACTTGAAATAAAGGATGACCATGAAAATCCGATATTCACTGCGGATACAGTGGTCTTATCTCCATCTTTAAGAGGCCTTTTGAGAAGGGAATTGATCATAGAATCAATTTCCATAGCCAATTTCTGGACTCTCATTACAAGAGATGAACACGGAGAAATCTCAGTTCCCCTTGGCTCCGCATTTAAACCGTTGGCGCTTGATCTTGACAAAGAAACTAACCAACAAACAAAAAACCATGGGTTGGACCCCGGGGGAGAGGTGGAGGGCCATTCGTTTGAAATGGTCGGATGGAAAGTTCAAACCATTGATTACACGAATGGGCAGGTCGACTGGATTGACAGGAAAGGGAATCCCGACAATCCCACAATCGTTAACCTTTCAGAAATCCAAGGCGTCTTTTCCCATTCGAAGGTGGACCAGAGGGTTTCGTTTGAACTGAAAAGCACACTAACCGACAAACTTGATTACTCGACGCATGTGTCGCTTAAGGGGGTAATCGATGTAGATTGGAGTGTTCCTAGCGTGCAATCCGCAAAATTTAGCGTCTTTTACAAATCCCAACAATTGGGAGTTTTCAGTGATTATCTGAGCTACATGCCTGGCGTGACAGAAATTAAGACTTGGGAACTAAGTTGCCAATTGATTTTGGAAGAACCTCGCATTATGGCTTTGTCTCTCGACGCCACCCTGGTAGGGGGTGAAGCAAAAGATCAGGAGTTGAAATTATCTACGAACGGAACAATTAAAGACCCTTTTTTAGACTCAACCTATTTTGATCTAACAACTCAAGTAGTTTCAAATTCTAAATGGCTTGAAAGCATATTTATATCGGATAAAGATGGGTTCAAAGTGATAGGTCCCTTGGCCTTCAAGGCCAAAATTAAAGGTAACTTAGATTCCTTGAACATTGACACGGAAATCGATTGCGAAAAAACCTATGTGTCACTTAGATCCACATTTTTGCAGTGCAGCATAAAGCCGAACAAAGCATTGCTAAATTTTAATACCAGGCGGATCGGACAGCGAGATTTCGCCTTTGACGGTAGCGGAACATTCCATTTTAATATTAAAGATCGCGAATTGGGTAGAGGCGACAGCCCGGAAAATCTTCACATGGAAGGCGAAGCGCCAACCCGGGTGAAATTTAGTGGCAATGGTTCGAGGTTCGATTGGTCGTTCATATCAAACCTGACCAACCTTTTTATGAGTTCGACCAATGGATTCAGAAAACAGATCGGGAAGAAATCTAGCCTCGAAGCTTTGGGATCGTATTCGGCGTCAGGCTTGTTAGTTCAGAAGGCTCTGTTTGTAACTCCAGGACTCAGTCTTAAAGCTGGACGCACGCTCTTAGACGCCAATCGCCGCTTTGGACGGCTTGTCTTAGACCTAGAAATTGAAAACTTATCGGCGACTTTTCCTCAGAATGTGTCCATAACAAAGCTTGGCGTATCAGGGGGAGGCAAGGCTTCCCTGATAGTTAGAAACCTTCAATCCAGATTTATTGAATCCGGACGAATTCATTTACTTGACGTTCACTGCAAACCCGACCAGGCCACCTGGAACCTTCACAATGTCTCCGGGGTTTTGGAATTAAAGGCGAATACACTTACGATAAGTGTTCTGACAGGGGCAGTGGCAGGTTACGTCAAGGCGCCATTCAAAGTTACCGGTTCCCTAAAAGACATCGGGTCATACAGCACTACAAATGGGACTGTTTACCTTAAAGTTGACAGAGGTAAGATTAAGTCCGACGTGATAGTGCAGATTCTGACGGAAGCTCACAGCATCCTGGGAAGCATGGTAAAACCTAGACCGCTGGCAATGAGCGGTGATTTCATCCATTTCGATCAAGTCAATGCGGACATACAAGTTAACTCCGGCCGTGCTACGACCCACAACCTGCAAATGAGAGGTAATGAAATCATTTCTTCAGCAATAGGTTCGATCCAACTGGATTCTTTAAAGCTAGACGCCACAATGGGAATTTATACCAAAGTGGTAGGAAGCGACACTTTGGAGGCAGTGCCCCTGATCGGTGAACTCATGCAACGCCATCGAGATCGATTGTTAAGAATACCAGTAACTGTTTTTGCCAGACTATCGGGGCCGATATTGTCTCAAATAGATGTTAAACCTGTTCATGAGCAGCAATTAGACAAACCGACCCTTGAGAGATTGAAGGCCCTGATCAGAGTGGACGATTGATTATTTGAGACTCCAACATAATTAAACGCCAGCGCTTAGATCTGCCATTTAAAACTTCCGAATGTCTTTGGATCGGTCAGTTCTTCGGGAATAACTACTCCGAAAACCGCATTTTCTTGCCGTACCTTTATCTTTGTTCCTTTAGATGGAAAATTAATTTCTTCTTCTCTGGGATATCGTTTTCCGTCGGCGCTTTCAAAGAACTCCACTACTCGCATGGTCCTTTGGATCTTTCCGTCCGCTGCCTTTTGCTCCAATTTAGTCAGGTCAAACCGGTCCTTGGTAATCCATACAAGCCTCTGGTTTTTTGAGTTTGGGGCCGATATCTGAATGACGTAACATGGTAATCCGTTGACATCCTCTTCTCGCAATAGATCTTCGGTTTCGCCTTTCTCGGGGATAAGAGGCCTAAGATCGGCCATGGTGAGACCCGTGCCGCCAATATCAGTACCCG
>JAZDKD010000255.1:0-10871 GCA_043803345.1 Pseudomonadota bacterium | reverse complement strand
CGCCAATTTCTTCGGCATATTGAAGTTGATGTTCCCAGTCTATGTTGGGAAAAAGAGCCTTGAACTTGTCCGCTCCGGGTTCCAGGCCGGTCTTTAGGTTTGATAAAGAGTTGCCTGGAGCCTGGTTCACAAGATCGACCGCGGCCTGGTCTATGGCGACCGGATCTAGAGACGCCAATACACCTATACTAGGCACTATTGACCGATCCGAAAAAGGAGTGCAATCACAAAGAGGAGAAACATCGGTAACAAATGTTATGAAGACACATTTTTGATTCTTATGGCTCAACACAGCCTTGGAATATTCGACCATTTTTTCCATGAATGTAGGGATGGATTCGTTCCATTGAATCGAAATGGCCCCCTGTCGACAGGTCAGTATGCATTCTGCGCATCCGACGCATAGTTCGGGGTTGATCTGGGCCTTTTTGGTTTTGTTTTCTCCCACAAGCGATATAGCGTGTCCCCTACACCAAGGAAGGCATTCTCCACAACCGATACATTTCTTTGCAGAAACCTTTGGAGATATGTTGGAATGCTGATCAAGCTTGCCTCTTCTGGATGCGCAACCCATTCCAATGTTCTTAAGAGTGCCACCAAAACCTGAAAGTTCGTGACCCTTGAAATGGGTCATTACGACCAGGCCATCCGCATAGTGAATGTCAGCCCCGATGTGGGCAACCCTGAAATGCTGCCCATCCACTGGGGTTTCTACGTCGCTGCTACCGCGAAGTCCGTCCGCTATGATCACAGGGGCTCCTGTAACTTCTCTTGTGAAGCCATTGTCATATGCTGTGCACAGGTGAGACCACGCCTCTACTCGAGATCCTACGTAAAGCGTGTTTGTGTCCGTAAGGAAAGGTTTCGCTCCGATATCCTTTAGAATGTCGACGATTCGCCGAACAAATTGGGGTCTTATATGAGCCGTGTTTCCATACTCCCCAAAATGAATCTTTATGGCAATGAGATCTTTTGGCTTGAACATTTCCGATGGTTTCATGGCCTTGAAAAGGTCCTCAACTTTTGAGGGAACGCTTTTTTTCCACGAGGCCGAGAGATCTACCATGTATACTTGCGACGGCATTTCCTAATCTCCAAGAATTAGCGATTGTTCAAGAATACGACCGGATCAGTAAGTTCAACCGGCTTAGAATCGACAGACATCGGCAATAATATCACATTAGTACTAATTAAGTCATTGAGATAAACACAATTAACCCTGCGATTATGATAAAACCGTTGAAGAGCTTCTCTGAAAATTACTCTCTATGTTCGAGAGCTTTATTACGAGCCTTCGGGGAGATGTTATGCGACCAACCTGGATAAAAAGGAGTTCCGAGACGAGAGGCAAGCCTCCTGGAACCATAATTCACGTGGGCGAAGTTCATGTCGTGAAGCCCAGAGTTACTTGCTTCGTATATGCGCCTGAGAAACTCAGGCAAACTCAACTAGATGAAGATATTGGCAAATTTCTGTCAGTTAATGTCCGTGACGACAACCCGCATACATGGCTAAACGTTGAAGGAGTCAACGATGTAAATATTGTCAAGCAAATAGGACGGGTATTCGGAATAGACACTCTAACCCTCGAGGACATTGGCGACACAGGCAATAGACCCAAAATAGAGGAATTCTCAAATTATGTTTTCATTGTGATCAGATCGCTATCAACAGATGAATTGACAGGACGGCTCTTTCCAGAGCAGATTTCGCTAATTCTTGGATCCAATTTCCTCCTTTCCTTCAGAGAAAGACAGACACCTCTTTTTGAGCCGATAATTCAGAGATTGAGATTGTCTAATGGTCGAATTCGAAACAGTGGGGTAGATTATTTGGCTTACAGCCTAATGGACCTTGTGGTCGACAACTATTTCGGCACAATAGAACAGGTAGCGGACAAAATCGAATCGATCGAAGAGGTTGTCACTCAAGGTCCTTCTAAATCAACTCTGGAGTCAATCTATAGACTGAAAAAGGATTTACTTTTTCTGAGAAAATCAGTCTGGCCTCTGAGAGAAATTGGCAACAGGATGATCAATGGAGATATCAGTTTCATAAATGAGAGCACAAAACCGTATTTACGGGATGTGCTCGACCACTCCATACATGCTGTCGACACAATAGAGACCTGCAGAGACATAGTTACCGGCCTCATGGACATATATCTGTCTGCAATCAGCGCCAAAATGAACCAGGTCATGAAACTCCTCACTATAATCGGGACCATCTTTTTGCCTCTGTCATTCTTGGCTGGATGGTACGGCATGAACTTCAAATACATGCCCGAACTGGAATGGGAATACGGATATCCAGCGGTCATCCTGGTCGCATTGGTGACTATCATTTCTATGCTAATCGTTTTTAAGCGAAGAAAGTGGTTATGAGGAACAAAACACTGTTAGTTGCCACCTCTCAAATCAATATTGTTGGTCATGCAAAAAAATTAACATTTTGACTTCATCCACAAAACGTCTCAGTTTTCAATTTGTTGAATTGAGATGTTGCTGAGCTAACGACGCATAAACTTGACATTTTCTTAACAAAAGGATACAAAGCCGATTCTATTGTAAGGAAATTTATCAGGAGATCACCGCCGGTGTCGGACCCCTCGTCGAAGTCAGTGCAGCGCCCCTCGTCATCTTTAATAGATGTTCGTCTCAAAAAACTTGAAGAGTTGGTTGAATTAGGGATTCAGCCATATACTACGGGTTTTCAACCAGACCTACGTTCTTCGGAATTGAAATCAAAGTATGGCCTGCTTCCAGGAGAAGAAAGCATTAGTGATATCGTTCGACTTGCAGGACGTATTATGGCGGTTCGTATACTGGGAAAGGCTTCGTTCATGCGAATTCAGGATGTTGCCGGTGATTTTCAGATTTACCTAGCCAGGGACATCTTGGGAGTAGATGAATATAAGCAGGCAAAAAAGCTCGACATTGGAGATATAGTGGGAGTTATTGGCTCCCCGTTTAAGACCAAAACCGGCGAACTCAGCTTGGCGGTTCAAAGTGTCGTCCTCTTGACGAAATCCCTTAGACCCCTTCCCGAGAAGTGGCATGGCCTCTCTGATGTGGAGATTCGATACCGCCAGAGATATCTTGACCTAATGGTCAACCGTTCGTCTCGTGAGTTAGTTTTTTCGAGAAACCGCATCATCGCCTTTCTGAGGAAGTTTCTTACGGACAGAGGTTTTCTGGAAGTTGAAACACCCATGATGCAAACCATACCGGGAGGCGCTACAGCGAAGCCCTTCGAGACGTTCCACAATGCCTTGAACCGGCAACTGTATCTTAGGGTGGCGCCGGAATTATACCTTAAAAGGCTCCTTGTGGGAGGGTTCGATAGGGTTTTCGAAATCAACAGAAACTTTCGGAACGAAGGGATTTCCACGCAACATAATCCGGAATTTACAATGCTTGAGTTCTATAGGGCCTACAGTACTTATGAAGACCTGATGGACTTAACCGAGGAAATGCTTTCTAGCCTGGCCTTCGAAATAATTGGGTCACTGAAGTTCAAATATGGTGAGAGAGACGTAGATTTGACACCTCCATGGCCGAGAGTCACGGTAAAACAATCCCTTTTGAACCATGGGGCGTTGAATGCGAATGAAGTGGAAGACAGAAACGCTGTCTTTATTAAAGCATTGGAAATGGGGGTGCCAGTCAACAAGGACGATTCGTTGGGTAAACTCCTGATGGCAATCTTTGATGAGGTCGTTGAAGGGAATCTTTGGGGGCCAGTTTTTGTTCATCATTATCCGGTGGAAGTCTCCCCTCTGGCCCGACGCAATGATGATGATCCGTCAGTGACGGATAGATTTGAACTATACATTTGTGGTCGCGAAATGGCCAATGCTTTTACCGAACTCACGGATCCAGTCGACCAGCGAAATAGGTTCGAGGACCAAGTCAGGGCACGACAGTCTGGTGACGAAGAAGCTCAGTTTCTCGACGAAGATTTCCTTCGAGCGCTTGAATATGGTATGCCTCCGGCTGCAGGGGAAGGTCTCGGCATCGATCGTTTGGTCATGTTGCTGACGAATTCGCAGTCGATACGAGAAGTCATCTTGTTTCCTCATATGAGGCCTGAAAAAGGGCTTGAATGAATCTTCCGCTAGAATTAAGAGTCGGGCTTCGTTACATCAGGGCCAAACGTAAGCAGGCATTTATTTCAGTGATCAGCGCCTTTGGTGTTCTGGGTGTAATGCTCGGCGTTATGACCCTGATAATAGTTCTCGGTGTGATGAATGGGTTTGAACGCGATTTGAAGGAAAAAATTCTTGGCACTGTGTCCCACCTAGTTGTCATGAATAACTCCACAAGGTCTATCACCGATTGTAAACAGGTTATGGATCGAATCAGGTCGCTTGATGGAATCAATGCCGTAACTCCGTACATTTATGGACAGGCAATGCTTTCAGCTAGAGGTCGGGTGCGTGGAGTCATTGTGCGGGGGATTGATCCACTATCGGCGTCCCAGGTTATTTCCATCTCAAATTATCTTGAGAAGGGGACTCTAAAAGATCTCCAGGAAACAGAGCATGGAATTAACGGAGTGATAATTGGGAAGGAACTAGCCAGCGCAAACTCCTTGAGAATGGGAGATTCAATTCAGCTGATATCGCCTCAAGGGAAAAGAACTCCAATCGGAGCTATCCCAAGGGTTCAAAGCTTCAAAATAGCAGGGATCTTCAAGTCGGGGATGTATGAATTTGATTCTAATCTCGTTTACATGGGTTTAGAAGAGGCCCAGAAATTTTTCGAGATGGGATCCGGCGTCACAGGCATTGAGGTGAACCTCAGAAATATATATGACGCGCCCAAGATAGCCTCCAGGATCGAATCTAACCTTGGCGTTCCGTATTGGACAAGAACCTGGAGAGATATGTACAGGAATCTGTTCAGCGCGCTTAAACTCGAAAAAATAGCAATGTTTATTATATTGACCTTTATAGTTCTTGTTGCGGCTTTTAACATAATCATATCTCTGATGATGCTGGTGATGGAAAAGAGTCGGGACATAGCGGTATTGAAATCTTTGGGGGCTACCTCGGATCTGATAATGAGAATATTTGTAGTTCAAGGAATGATTATTGGAGCGACCGGAACCTTGTTGGGCGCTGTAGCGGGGCTATTAGGCGGCGCTCTTCTTGCAAAATACCCATTTATAGAACTACCAGAAGAAATTTATACAATCTCGACGATACCAATAGCAATATACCCGTGGGATGTAGTCATTATATGCATGTTGGCGTTGACTATATGTTTTGTCGCTACCATTTACCCTTCATATAGAGCAGCCCGTCTGGAACCAGCGGAGGCTCTCAGATATGAATGACGATTTCATTTATCAAGTTTCAGATTTGAGAAAGGTTTACCATCATCCTGCGAGGGAACTCGAGGTGCTAAAGGGTGTCAACCTTACAGTGCGTCATGGAGAAAGCATTGCGGTTACTGGTCCATCAGGAGTCGGGAAAACCACCCTTCTGCATGTCCTTGGATTATTGGACGAACCAACATCGGGAACAATTTTCCTGGACGGCGTCAACGTGGGCGATTTGGGGGAACTTGACAAATCGAGAATTAGAAACAAACGGGTAGGTTTTGTTTTCCAGTTTTTTCAGTTGTTGCCCGAATTCAACGCCTTGGAAAATGTTCTCATGCCAGGACTAATCGCCGGTTTGGACATAAATAAGTTGCGATCCAAAGCGGAGAGACTGATAGAGGGTGTTGGTTTGACCGACAGAATGCATCATCGTCCGGGAGAACTCTCAGGCGGGGAACAACAGAGGGTGGCGATTGCGAGATCCTTGATAATGGATCCGGATGTAATTCTTGCCGACGAACCTACAGGTAATCTTGACCCAGAGACCGGCGCAGAGATAGAAAACATATTAAAGAATCTAAACTTGGAGAGGAACACTTCCCTGATTGTTGTTACCCACAAAGAATCCCTGGCGAAGGCAATGAACAGGCGTGTAAATCTGTGCGCAGGAAAAATAGAGGAGATGCAATGAACAAGGCTCTCCTGATTCTTACAGTTATCATTTGCGCGATAACTCTTTCAATCGATGGCCACGCAAAAAAAATTGAGAAGATAATTGTGTTCCCTTTCAAGGTTGTAACCAAGGGGCCAAAAACTCAGGATTTCAGCAACGAATTGGCTGGAGCCCTTGCAGCCGAATTGACCAGAGACGGCGACATTGAAGTCATTTCAGGTATGCCTTTCATCTCTGCTCTGCAGGAGAGAAAGATTGACCCAAACCGTTTATTGAGGATTGCAGAAAAGGTTGGAGCTCAAGGAGTTCTTTGGGGAACTGTGTCTCAGTTGGAGGATGGACTGTCCTTGGAAAGTTACGTGGCCACGGTTGAGCCAGGCTCTAAACCAAGATTTTTTTCAAAGACAGGGCAAGACCTGAAAGATTTATTTCACAAGATGAAAGAAGTTTCCAACGAGATAGGCGGAACCGTGCTCGATCGACCAAAGATTGGTGAAATCAAGATCGAGGGTAACAAGAGGATTCAACGAGAGGCCATACTCAACAAACTTGAATTGAAATCTGGCTCACCGTTTAGCAAGAGCTCTTTAAGCGATGAAATCCGAGAGATTTACTCAATGGGGTATTTTGATGATGTTCAAATAAAAGCGGAAGAAAATTCCAGTGGCCAGATGGACCTGAGCATAACACTGAAAGAAAGGCCGTCGATAAAGACTATTAATGTTGAAGGCAACAAGGTTTTCTCAAAGGACGAAATGTTAGACGCATTGACAACGAAATCGTTTACAGTGGCCAGTGTGCAAAAGATCCGTGATGATGTGGCCAAAATGAAGCAGATGTATGAAAAAGAGGGGTATTACCAACCGAACATTGATTACGAGATTAAGGAACTGTCTCCCAATGAAGCGAGTCTCACATTTAAAATTTCCGAAGGTGACAAAAGCTACCTCACAGATGTAACGCTTGAGGGCCGATCCAAGTTACCAGAAAAAGATATAAAAAAAATAATGACGGTCAAAGAAAAAAGCTGGTTCTGGTTTCTGGATGAATCGGGAACATTTACAAGGGAAAAACTCGAAGAGAATCGGATGCGTATAATTGCATACTATCTGGAAAATGGTTTCATCAACGTTCAGGTGGGCGCCCCTAAAATTGATATACAGGGCAATTCAGTTAAGGTCATGTTTCCAATAAGGGAGGGAGACAGATTTCAGATCAGAAAAGTTGACATTGAAGGGGACTTGGTGGTTCCGGCTGATCAACTCAGGGAATCACTGCAGTCAAAGCCCCGGACGTGGTTCAAGAGATCTTTTCTGGCCGACGACATAAAAACTATAACTAAATTGTACAATAATTTGGGTTTTGCGTACGCTGACGTTGAACCCCAGCAGAGAATAAATGACAAGCATAATTTTGTTGACATTATATTTAAAGTCACCAAGGGCGATAAGATCACTATCGAGCGGGTCGACATTGCAGGCAACGACAGAACCCGTGACAAGATTATCAGGAGAGCTTTAACTATCTCTGAGGGAGACGTTTACAATGCTGACAGCTTTGAGGCTACCAAGAGTAACCTCGAGGGGATGGATTTTTTCGAGGCTGTAAAGCTTAAGACATCTCCCGGGTCCCGCCCAGATACCATGAATGTCACGGTAGAAGTGATCGAGAAAAAAACAGGATCTCTGGCGGCTGGCTTGGGATATTCCTCCCAAGATGGGGCAATGGGAAATATTGACCTGAAGGAGAGGAATCTCTTTGGCATGGGTATAGTGGCAAACGCTAAGGCAAATCTTTCGGCACGCCGAAGCAATTACGAGGGATCATTAACATATCCATGGATATTTGATTACCCAGTCACCGGGAGTATAAAAGGTTACCAGGCTGTTCAAGGAGAACAGAATTATGTCAGGGACAGTAACGGGGGCAGCGTATTTCTGTCATATCCTTTATATGGCCTCTGGACGATGTCCACTGGCGTTGCTAGAGACTCGAGCAAACTTTCAGGCTTTCAGCCCACGTTTGCCCAATCAATCGTAGCGTATTACGCAAGTTATAACACCACTGCGCAGCGGTTTATCAACATATCTGAAAATTCGCTGTCCTTTAACATAGGAAGGGATACCAGAAACAATTCGGTTATACCAACCGCTGGAACGAAACTTACCTTAGGAGCTAGGCTATCAGGCTTCGGCGGAGATGTGGCTTTTTCAAGCTATTATTCTGAGGGAATCTATTACCAATCGTTATTCTGGAGGTCCGTTCTGAAATTACGGACTAACGCCTCCATGCTGACGGAAGTGGGGACAGACCCCATTCCCTTTGACCGAAGAATTCTGCTCGGAGGTATTCAAAGCATTAGAGGTTACAAGGCAGGTGAAATAGGCCCTCGGGACCGATATGGCAATGTCATGGGCGGAGATCGAGCGTTATTTTCGAATTTGGAATGCCTGTTTCCTCTTGTGGATAGGCTAAAACTTAACGGTGTAGTGTTCTTTGACCTTGGGAATGCCTGGAATGTCAGCGCCAGTCCATTCATGACTGATGTGAAGGCTGGAGCCGGGCTGGGCGTAAGATGGGTTTCACCTATGGGGCCGCTTAGAATCGAATACGGATGGAAAATTAATCCTCAAAAAGGTGAGGATCCAGGCGCATTTGCCTTTGCCATGGGCCAACTATTCTGATAAACCATCACACCTAGTTTTGTTATGGTTGTTTGGTTCGTCTCATAACCCTTGACGTAAAATGAAAGACAGAAACTTGAAAGGAGTCTATACATGACCCAAAACAGGATCTTTATTATTTTGATCGCAGGCCTTGTCCTTATGCTTGCTCTTGGAACGGCTTTTGCCCAATCAACACTCACTGTTGGATTTGTAGACCTTCAACAGCTTCAGGCAAAGTCAAAACGGATTCAAGAAATGCAAAAGAATTTCGCAGAACTCAATAATATCAAGCGGGTTAGCCTTGAAAAGAAACAGAATGATCTGAAGGCTCTCACGGACCAGCTTCAGAAACAAGGCCCCATGCTTAAGGAAGAGACTCGCAACGAAAAGATAAAAGAGATTGGAATGAAAGAAATGGAGTTGAAGTTGGCTCAGAAACAGGCTGAGTCGGAACTCCAAAATGAAGCGCGAGCCTTGGATGAGTCAATGATGCGAGATCTCCATAAGATCATAGGCGAAGTTCGTAAACAAAAAAACCTGTCTCTCATTTTCAATTCTACGGCAGCCTTACTTTCCGCTGATGATTCATTCGATCTTACAGATGAGGTAGTGAAAATTTATGACGCCAACGCAGTAAGCAAACCAGCCTCATCGGAAAAAGCTAAACCAGCAGCTCAACAACCAAAGCCCAAGGCTCCAAAATAGGGATTTTAACTTCTTTGACAACGCTGACGCTGAAACAAATAGCGGACTTTATTGGATGTGAATCCTCCGAGAACCCGGGTCCGGCAATTTCAGGAGTAAAACCTCTGGAGTACGCCACAAGCTCGGATGTCACTTACGTCTCGGAGGCGAAGTTCATTCCCTTACTCAAAAGTAGCAAGGCTTCAGCGGTTCTTATCAGCGCTGACATGGGAGCCCCTTCGAGACCTTATGTGCGATCGAAAAATCCCGAAGCTGATTATGCGAGGCTGACGGAACTCTTTTATGGATATATCAGAAATTCGGATAGCGCCATCTCAGAACACGCAAGTGTCGACCCGACTGCAATTATTGGAGCTAATGTTTCGATAGGACCTTTTTCAGTTGTAGGTCCCCATTCGGTAATTGGAGAAGGATCATCCATTGGCGCTCATGTAGTCATAGGCGAAAACGTGCTGATAGGGGAATCGACAATAATCTTTCCGAACGTAACGATATATCGGGAGGTCAAGATCGGCTCCAGAGTGATTGTTCATTCTGGCTCAGTCATAGGTTCAGATGGCTTTGGCTATGCCAGGGATGTTGATAGCGACGGCTCCCGGGTAAATATAAAGAAGTTCCATAGCGGTTCGGTTGAAATCCAGGATGATGTCGAGATCGGATCTTTGACTGCTATCGATAGGGGATTGGCGGGTGTTACCACGATCCATAAGGGAGCCAAAATTGACAACCTTGTGCAGATTGCCCACAATGTCAGTATTGGAGCAGGAACTGTGATCGCTTCTCAAGTCGGAATAGCGGGAAGTTCCTCCGTGGGCTCTTGCTGCATGATTGGTGGACAGGTTGGGGTCAGGGACCATGTGTCAGTTGGGAATGGAGTAATCCTGGCGACGCGGGTTGGGATATACCGTAATGTTTCGGATGGTTCGGTCATGGCTGGTTCTGTGCCCGCAATGCCTCACAGGATATTTCTGAGAGCCCAATCCCTTTTCAAGAGGTTGCCGGAAATGCTGGATCGCATAAGAAATCTTGAACGGATTGTTAAAGACAACACTAAGGAAATATCATGATCCACCCTTCGGCTGTGATTGAATCGGGAGCTGAAATTCATCCGACCGCTTCAGTTGGGCCCTATTCTATTATTGGCGCAAAAGTTGCCCTTGGCGCTGGTGTAAAAATCGGCCCTCACGTTGTTGTGGAAGGAAACACGAGGATCGGGGACTACACCCAGGTATGCCAGTTTGCTTCAATCGGGGCTCCTCCGCAGGATCTGTCTTACAAAGGCGAGGACACTCGCGTTGAAATTGGTAAAAGATGTTTAATCCGTGAATACGTAACGATACACAGAGCCACTGTCAGAGGAAAAGGAATTACAGACATTGGCGACAACTGCTATCTCATGGCATACTGCCATGTGGCTCATGACTGTACTCTGGGCGAAGGCGTCATTATGGCTAATTCAGCCCATCTGGGCGGTCACATAGAAATCGGGAAAAGGGCGA